>CAXBGJ010000224.1:0-5781 GCA_963975045.1 uncultured Marinomonas sp.
ACGACAAGATCCCAAACATCATGGGCCACGTCATCGAAAAAAGTTGTTTGCCTAATGAGGCCGAAGAAGATACTTGAGAGGACATGGATGCGCTCATAGAAAATTTGAAGCCGTATTCTATCCTATTTTGATGAAAACTTGATGGCGGCCCAAACGAACAAGTTAGTAAACATACGTCATATTTTCTCTGTATTTTTCTGACATTGATTTCCATATCTCAGCATCAGCAACGCCAATACAGAAAAAATGACAAAACCACTCGCTAAAGGAGTCACTGTAAAATGATAAAACAGCCCTGCCAAGGTCGACAATACAATCGCAATAAAACTGGATAACGAAGAAATCACCGATGAGCCAAGACCCGCCATTTTCCCCAATGGCTCCATCGCCATGGCGTTCACATTACCAAACACCATCCCGAAACAAGAAAACATGATCATACCCAGCCCCATAAAGAGCCCAAAGGGCGGCACTCCGTCGAAATACAAAGTGGATAACAACAAAATAAACGACGTTGCCAACAACACACTCAACGCCGCAATAACACAGCGCAACATACCCACGCGCTGTACAATTTTACCGTTAGAGAAACTGATCACAGAAGAGCCTATTGCCAACATGGCAAAGTACAAGGGAAAACGATCTCCCGTTTGATACACATCCTGAAAAATGGATTGTGCCGTACTGATGTGCAACATTAGACCGCCAAAAATACAGCCTAGTAGCACGGTAAACGCCATCACATCACGATGACCCACAATAATACGCACATCGGTAATTAAGCGCTTTCGATTGAGCGGAATGCGATTTTCTTCTAATAATGTTTCCGACTGTCTCAGCATCAACCAAATAGCGGCAATAGAAGCTTGGGTAATCAAGAGTACAAAAATCCAACGCCAGTCAGCCACCTGCATCACCAACTGCCCAATTGACGGGGCAAGCAGTGGTACTAAAATAAACACCATCATCACGAATGACATAATACGCGCCATAGCGGCGCCTTTATAAAGGTCTCGAACCAATGCACGAGAGGCTATTTTAGGCCCCGCCACACCAAAACCTTGAACCATACGCCCTATTAAAAATACCTCAATAGACGAGGCTGACAGAGCAATGATGGAACCGACAATGTAAATACCAATGCCAAGTAACACACTTTTTTTGCGACCAATGGCATCGGATAAAGGGCCAAAAAATATCTCGCCGAACACCATCCCAAAAATCATCACCGACACAATCCACTGCGTCTGCTGATAATCTTCAATCGCCAACGCCTGCGCAATATTCGGAAAGGCCGGCAGCATAGAATCCATGCTCAACGCCGTTAACGACATCATCAAAGCAAATAAGGCAATAAACTCTTTTTCAGGCAGCCGTTTTACCTGTTTTTCAGCAACCCATTGAGACCCTAAAAATGACATCCTTTTTTACCTATTCACAAAACAGACCGTTAGTTTACTCGCCTCTTTCAATATCTCGTAATCAATTGCAAGGCTCTTTTATTAGGCAGTAATAACCACATCATTGGCTTGAAAGCTGGCATTAATACCAAGACTCACACTGATGACAACATAATTAAAATGCCATTAAAAAAAAGTGATGTTGTTTTAACACGTGTTCCGCAACAATACACTGTTAACAAGATCGCCAAATAGCCGTATTACGTACTGCGCGACATACGAAAATTCCGTATGATTATCTTTCCCCTATATCAACGCCATTTACTTAGAAGGATTGCATGGAATTTACTTGGATCTTATTCGCATTTGTCTGCGGACTGGCCGTTAAAATGGTAAACCTACCGCCGCTGATTGGTTTTTTATTAGCAGGCTTTTTACTTAATTATATGGGTTTAGAGCCAAGCAACACGCTGGACTCTCTCGCCAACATTGGTATTACCCTAATGCTGTTTAGCATAGGATTAAAACTGCATGTAAAAGACCTTCTCAAACGCGAAGTATGGGCATCTACTCTGGGTCATATGGGAATAAGTACGATCGTGTTGGCTGGTGTTGCTCTGCTACTTGGCACGCTGAGCCTGCCATATTTCGAAATTCTTGATTTTAAAACAGCAGCCCTGCTTGGCTTCGCTCTGAGTTTCTCCAGTACCGTTTGCGTGATGAAACTACTTGAAGAAAGTAGCGAATTGAAAACCCGTCATGGTCAATTGTCATTAGGCATTTTGGTTATGCAAGACATTGTGGCCGTGGTATTTCTTGTTGCTGCCACCGGTAAAATACCGTCTATCTGGGCTTTGTGTTTGTTCGGCTTGTTGTTGGTTCGTCCACTCATCAATAAGATAGTCGACAAAGCGGGGCATGGGGAAATGCTGCCATTAACAGGGATTTTTCTTGCCTTAGGCGGCTATGAGCTGTTTTATTTAGTGGGTGTAAAAGGCGATTTGGGAGCGCTAATCTTTGGCATATTACTCGCCTCTCATTCCAAAGCCGCGGAAATGAATAAGTCTCTGATGAATTTCAAAGACTTGTTTTTAATCGGTTTTTTCCTATCTATTGGTTTTACCGCTTTGCCCACCTTAAGCATGATTGGCATGAGTTTGATCATTACCCTTGTCATTCTTGCCAAGTTCGCGCTCTTCTTTGTTTTATTAACCAAATTAAAGCTGCGCGGCAGGACATCGTTTTTATCGTCCATGATTCTGTCTAACTACAGCGAGTTCGGTCTTATTGTGGTGGCGCTTAGTGTGGCAAATGGCTGGTTGGCCAAAGAATGGCTGGTGGTGCTGGCGTTGGCGGTGTCTTTCTCTTTTGTGATTACCAGCGTCTTGTATCGCAATGTTCACCGCTTGTACCGTAAAAACAAAGATGTCATTCGTCGCTTTGAAAATCCTCGCTGCTTACCTGAAGATGTTTTTGTTCAGCCGGTGAATACCGAAATTCTCGTCGTCGGTTTAGGCCGAGTTGGACGTGGTGCATTTGAGTCATTAAAAGGCTTAGCCAGTGGCACGATTGCCGGCATGGACGCGGATAGAAGTCGAATAAACCAAATGCAAGCCATTCAAGAAAATGTCTTTTACGGAGATGGAGAAGACGCCGACTTATGGGAGCGCTTGGACACGTCTCGAATTGAACTCGTTTTGTTGGCATTGCCTGCTGCAGAAGACACAACGAATGTCGCCATACAGCTGCGCAAAGCCAACTACACAGGCCAAATTGCCGCCATTGCCCGTTATCAAGATGAAAGAGAAATCCTCATTAACAGCGGTATCGACAATGTTTTCAACTTTTACACAGAAGCCGGGACTGGCTTCGCAGAAGAAAGCTTGGCATTGATTCGACCAACGCAAGACGCCGTAGCGGCTTAGTCACTATTCAAAAAAGCCCTGCCCTTAACAATCTATAAGTTAGAACTAAAAACGCGGCGCCATTACCTTGGCACCGCGTTTTTTTTGGCTCTATTTATTCGGACTTAATCTTATCTATCTTGGCTTTCACCGCTTCGGCTTGTTCCGTTAATTCTGAATACAGTCGAATATCACCACCGCGTTGCGCTTGCATGGCTTTCTCTAGTAACTCGCCATATTCTTTATTGAGCTTTTTGAGAGGGTCAGACTTAAGAAATGAAAACATAGTAATCCTTTGAGTTAGGTATTCTATCTAATACGTTCGCAAGCCCAGTTCGGATGATTAATAAACGGGTTTAAGTATTTTATCTACTTTCATCAGTATAAAACCCCATTGAAAATGCATAAAAAAACGTCAGCTTGGCTATCCAAACTGACGTTTTTCATGCTGTTTAAGGCATAAAGACGTGCTTAAACGTCTAAGAAGTCCATGATACCTTCAGCCGCTTTACGACCTTCATCAATCGCTGTTACCACTAAGTCAGAGCCTCGAACCATGTCGCCACCAGCAAAGATTTTTTCATTGGTGGTTTGGAACATGTACTTGCCTTTCTTAGGTGCAAGAACACGGCCACGGGCATCAACTTCGATACCAAATTTTTCGAACCAAGGCGCTGGGCTTGCTTGGAAACCAAACGCAACCAGAATCGCATCAGCAGGAATGATTTGCTCACTGCCTTCAATAACTTCTGCGCTACGGCGGCCGTTTTCATCTGGCTCGCCCATTTGGGTTTCAACCACTTTAATGCCTTCAACTTTACCATCACCAATTATTTCTATTGGCTGACGGTTAAAGAGGAACTGAACACCTTCTTCTTTGGCGTTTTGCACTTCTTTACGAGAACCAGGCATGTTTTCTTGGTCACGACGATACGCACAAGACACGCTTTTCGCACCTTGACGAATGGCGGTACGGTTACAGTCCATCGCGGTATCACCACCACCCAAGACAACCACTTGCTTGCCTTTTAGATTGATGTAATCGGCTTCATCTTCTTCGAAGTCTAGGCAGTGATTCACGTTAGAGACCAGATAATCCAACGCGTCGTAAACACCCGGTAAATCTTCACCAGGGAATCCGCCTTTCATGTATTTGTAGGTACCCATGCCTAAGAAAACCGCATCGTACTCTTCTAATACATGTTCGAATGGCACGTCATCACCAACCGATGTTCCCAGTACAAACTCAACACCCATTTCTTCAAAAATTTCACGACGTCGTGTCATGACACTTTTTTCCAATTTGAATTCAGGAATACCAAAGGTCAACAAGCCACCAATCTCTGGGTATTTATCAAATACGACAGGCTTAATACCGTTACGTACCAAGACATCCGCGCAAGCTAGCCCTGCAGGACCTGCACCGACAATAGCAACGGTTTTATTAACCGGCACAACGTTAGACATATCAGGGCGCCAGCCTAAAGCAAAAGCCGTATCCGTAATGTATTTTTCAACAGAACCAATAGTGACCGCACCAAAACCACCTTCACCCAGTGTACAAGCGCCTTCACACAGACGATCTTGTGGGCAAACACGACCACACACTTCTGGCAAAGAGTTGGTTTGATGACACAACTCAGCCGCTTCCAAAATACTGCCTTCACTGACTAATCTCAGCCAGTTTGGAATGTAGTTATGGACAGGACATTTCCACTCACAATAAGGGTTGCCACATTCTAGACAGCGGTGCGATTGATCTTTTGCACCGGCCTCTTCAAACGGTTTATAAATTTCGACGAATTGCGCCTTACGAGTAATTAAAGGCTTTTTCTTAGGATCCTTACGGTCCACTTCGACGAATTGAAATGCGTTGTTCAAGCGCTCAGACATAAGCTGCTATCTCCTCGGCCGCTTGCAAACAAGCGGCACTTCTCTCAAATGGGTCAGACTGATTCGTTCACGACGCTTTGTTTACAGCAAACAAAGCGCCATAACAGCGTGTTTTATTCCGGACGTTGACGAGTATTTGCCAAGAGCGCGCCTAAACTCGCTGCTTTTGGTTTTACTAGCCAGAACTTGCCAATGTAGTCATAGAAGTTTTCTAAGATTTCATGGCCCCATTCGCTGTCGGTTTCGCGGACGTATTCTTCGATCACAGAGCGAAGGTGTGAGCGATATTCTTCCGTTAATTCCGTCCCAATGCGGTGAATTTCCACCAACTCATGGTTGTATTTATCCACGAAGGTACGGTCTAAATCGAGCACATAAGCAAAGCCGCCGGTCATACCCGCACCAAAGTTATAACCAGTATTACCCAGTACCGTTACCATACCGCCAGTCATGTATTCACAGCAGTGGTCACCAGCGCCTTCGATCACCGTATGTGTACCAGAGTTACGTACGGCGAATCGTTCGCCGGCGGTGCCCGCTGCAAACAATTTACCGCCCGTCGCACCATACAAACAGGTGTTACC
>CAXBGJ010000225.1:0-5735 GCA_963975045.1 uncultured Marinomonas sp.
AACCGTCAAAACGACTACTCTCTGAAGCCGCTAAATCATACTGATCAGGAACTTTCGGAACTGCACCGTAACCATCATCCGCTGTTTGAACAGGAATACTTGCAGGGACATTAGCCGCGCTAGTCGTAAACTGTTCTCCAGCTAATATATCATTTATTGGGTCTGGTTGGAAAGCTATATCATCATAGAAGTTAGCATCTGACGAATTTAAATTCATCTCCATTCCTGAATCATTTCCCGGTGTTGTAAAGTTAGCAAAATCATTCGGAATTTCGTCATAAAAATTAGCATCTTGTGAACTTAAATCCATCTCTGTGCCTGAATCAACATCACCTTCAAAAAATCCGGTCATAGGAGATGGACCTTGCCTCGGAACAACATCCATCTCATCTCCGGGAGGAGCAACAGGATCAGCTTGGACAGGTCCCTGCCTTGGGACAAAATCCATCTCATCTTCGATTGCAGATGAATTGTATAAGTTAGAGGGTTCTGGGCCATCCATGCCAGCGTAAAACTGAGGGCTGAAACTTTCTTGTGCTGTAGGGCCATCCATGCCAGCGTAAAACTGCGATGGGGGAAGCTCTGGAGAACCTATTTGATTTGGCAATCCACCAAATTCTGGTGGGGGCGTAAAAGACTCAAGCTCAAGCTCTGGTTCAGTAGAAACATTGCTGAATCCAGCTTCTGGAGAACCTATTTGATTTCCACGAGGATCAAAACTGTCTCCTCCAATATCATCTAAATAACTTGTAATGTCTGAGCCATCAAAAGATGGATTACTATCAAAAGTATTTATAAGGCTATCTGGAGATGGATCTAATGATCCTGTTGGCGGTGGGTTTAATATAGTTGACGGTGGGTTTAATATATCTGCGTCTATGTTTTGTGGAGAACTAAAATTAAGCTGATAAGCATCTGTACCTACGATGTTATCATAACCTGTGTTTCCATCTAGCTGATTTGTAACAGCTTGACTTATACTATCTTGCCCAACAGGTGGTAGCCCTAAACCCAAAGCAGGATCACCAGCATTGTTATATTCTGGATAACTACCTACTGCACGGTATACACCGCTTTCATTTGGTTCAAAACTAAATTTTGGATAGTCATCAGTTGCGCCCACTGTAGGGTCTGGCAATGTATTAAGTGCAGTATTTCTTTGATTAATTTCAGAATCAGTTGGAATAGAGGTTTGATTGTAAAGATTTCCAGAAGACACATATGGGTCGATTCCAAATGAATTTTCTTGAGGGTCACTAAAAGAATAAGGGTCATATGACTCATATGACATCTCAAATAAATCTTCTTGTGCCGCTTGTGCTTGCGCTTCCTGAAGAGCATTTGCATTTGCCTGAGCCTGAGCCGCTGCTTCTGCTTCCGCTCGTTCCCTATCCTGAGCCTGAGCTTGGGCTTGGGCTTGAGCTCGGGCTTGGGATAGGGCCGCTCTCGTCCTTCGTTGATCCGCCTCTTGTTGCTCTCTATCGTCTCTGTCACTATATTGTGCTTGTGATCCACCTCCACCAAGATTTGCCTGAGCGCCTTTTCTGTCAGCGCGAGAACCGCCGCCACCGCCACCGCCGCCGCCGCCGCCATCACCGCCATAACAAATTTGAGGTTTTAAAAATGAAAACATTATGTTGTTCATGCTTTAGCCGCCTTTATTTGGATACACGCCAGAGCGTGGGCCACGATGTGACCAAACTTTTTTAACTTCTGGAAACTTTGAAAAAAACATTTTTCGAATATCCCTAGAAAAATTTAATACACTAGAAGTGCCTTTGGAGGTAATCATATCAACTACAACTAATTTGTCACCTATTTTTCGCTGAAAAATATTAATGCCACAATAATCACGAGTTTCAAACTCTTCATTCGTCATCCACGCCCACGTCACAAACCCTGCACAAGAACCACCCTCGTTATGCCAAATCTTATACTGACCACTCTCAATAGCAGGAGCTAAACGCCAATTTATAGTTTGTGATGGAAATTTAGAATAAGGAGCAATAGTTGTCCATAAATCAACGCAATCTATAAAATCTGCCTGCTGAGTCATTAGTAACGTCCTAAACCGCCAAACAACGGAACAATACCACCATTCATTAACTGAACAGGCGCACTCCCAACATTAGCGTTATTACCTATAGTACGACCAATCGGTGCAATTTGTGGCTGTTGCAACTGTGGTGGCTGCATCTGCATCTGCTGACGCTGTAAAAATTTATTTTTTCTAGTGCCTAAAGCGCTCTTAAACTTCGCACGACCCCTCACACTGCCGCCATAACCATTTACTTGAGATGATAAATTATTATCAACCATAGCATTGTTAGGAACTGGAGGCGGTGGAGGCCCACCCATAGGTGCGCCCATCATAGGATTTGGCATCTGATTTTGTTGAGGCATCATAGGATTTGGAGCTGAACCACCCATAGGATTTGGCATCTGATTTGGCATCTGATTTGGCATCTGATTTGGAGCATTCATTTGTTGCTGACCCATCGGCTGACCCATAGGCATAGACGTTACAGCTACCATAGAAATATCTCCAAATAAATTTTATCTATTCGCAGTGTAGCAATAAAATAAAATTTAATCAATCACCTCAAGTAATCCATTTTTCATCATACTCTCAGCAAACGCTTCAGGGCTATGAAAAAAATAATTCTTCCCATTCCACTCGCACATCTCCATAGCCGATCTACGCATAAACGAATGCTCATTATCGCCACTTTTCCTGCGCTCCTGCATCACAGGAACAACCTCAGCAGGAGTCTGCGCAAAGAAATCAAACTGATCACCGTAATTTAATCTATACTTAGGCATAGTAAAAATCCTTTTTTATCTTTAATAAACGTTTTAAAGTAATTGGAGCTGCATAGCCACCACCATGAAACTTACCCTGCAAAGGCGGATGAAGTGCATGTATGTATAAACTTTCTAAAATATCTAACTCATCTCTTGAACAACTAATATAAGCATAAGAATCAAATTTTTTGTCCTTAGCATGCTCTCTCATCCTAGAATAAACATTTACAGACTGACCAACATAAACAACTTTGTCTAAACTGATTAAAAAATAAACTCCTGCTGCATTGTCAAGATCAGTGTATGGCTTACAAGACCTCACAATCTCCTTTTCGCTATATAAATTATTTAAGCCAAAGCTAAAAGCAATGCTATTAAAGTCCATAATACGATCTAAATTTTCAAACTCACCTTTAAGCGTAGACAACTCAGCACGCAACAGATCAATATTACTTCGCAATTGCTCCTCAGTGCGAAGTAACTCATTTCTTTGCGTAGGCAAAATCTCAAAGCCATCAGATAAAGCACGCGAAATAACTTCAGAGCAACTGAAAACCTTACTTGTATTTGAAGGAAAGCCTTCGTTACTTTTAGGAAAACGATAAGAGACTGGAGAACCTAAAAGATCACACTTCGAAATAAAACTCGTAACCTTCATGTTAGAAACCTTGAACAACTTGTCCAGAGACCCGCGAGTAAAATCACCAGCGTAAACTTCTTGAGATATAAAATTAGGTTTTTCCATAATATGTGATAGCGTATGGGAAGATAAGGGAGGCGTCAATGGGTTTTTTTGAAAAAAATTTTTGAGGGGGTCTATGGGACCCATAGTAGGTGAAAAGTTTTTTTGGGGTAGTTGTTTGAGTAAAACACTGTGTAAGTCTCAGCCTGACCGACATATACTAAAAAGGGGGGGGCTAGGCCAAATAAGCCCCGACACCGAACATTTGTTCGGGTTGCGTAGGGTACCTTAGAAAAAGAAAAAGCCCACACTAGGTGGGCTTCTTTGGTACGTTATGGGACTAGATAGCTATCTATCTAGCGCCTGTATTCTGCCCATCCAAAATTCATAGTCACTATCTTCTAAGTTTGCCCATATTGACGGGTTGCCTATTCTAGTCTCTGGCAACAACGCCGCGCCGCCTGTAATTGTTTCAGTCCATTCGGTTCTGACTTCATAGCGCGTCATGTCAGTACCATCGCCATACGTTGCACCTTGCGCTTGCATCGTGTGCGTTGTCACATTTTCGTCACCAATACGCGCTCTTATTTCAGATACAGCGGCGCGAACGCGACTTTCAGAACATCCAGTCGCGTCCATTATATCACGCGTTGTCGCGCCACCTTGAACCGAACGCATCATGTCATATTGAACGCCTACTCTTGCACCATTTCGAAATGGTTGATCTGGCGTTGTGTGTTCAATTGTTCGTGTTCCTGTATTTGTAATTCGGTTGGTTTGGCTGTGATCAATTAGGTTCAAAATAAAACGAACCCATTGTGTGGCCTTTACAGCGTCCAAGGTACCAGCCGCTTGTCTAAACTCAATAGTGCCATGCGTTGTCCAAGGCTGTAGATTGATAGTTGAAAATTTGCCATGTGTGGCGCGTCTTAATTCTTCAATAGTATTTGCCGCTTCTATTCTTGGAAGTAATAAAGCTTGTGCCATATTCATATTTCGGCGCGATGCTGGTAGCATTGAATTAATACCATTGTGAGTGGATTGCATGCGAGTATATCGCCACATAATATCTTTAACTAAAACGGCGTCCATTGGTTCGCATAAATCGCCGTTATAATAACGGCCTGTACTTTCAAAATGATTAATACTTTTTGCCGTCCATTCGTTGGGATCAATACCAGCTTGCAAGGGCGCGTTTGAAACGTGGACGTGATAGCCACAATTTACAATAATTCTCGCGCCCATCTCTTCTAATGCGTCACAAGCTTTTTGTATTTGGTTAATTGCCTCCGATCCATATGCCATAGGAACACTAATACATTCGCCTGTAACGCCATGACTTGCGTCTGTTACAAATTTAAAACCTTTTATTCCATGTTCGGCAAAACCTCTTGCCGCTGTATTTGGCGATAAATTACTAAACTCTAATTCAAGTCCAATTGGATAAGTCATTATTTTTGCCCCTTAGATTTTTTATATGTATTTAATTCTGCTTTACGCCAAATACGCCATTGGTTTTCATTCAGTCTTTTACCAACAGATGCAATTTTTAAGTTTCTTGTCATTTGTGAAATTTGTTTATGATCTTTTTCACTAATCACAATACTGTCACCAATTTCCATTTTTTCTACAGCATACCATAATTCGCTTTTTTCACGGCCACGATTGTTTGTTGGTGGTAGTGGAATGTTTTTTTCAATTATGTAAGTCATTATTTTGCCTCCACATCATAAAATGAGTACGCATAGCGTACATCTGTTTTAGAACCGTATTTGCCATTGCCGCCAATTGTTTCGCATGTCCATTTTGACGGGTTTAAGAAAATAGAATTGCGCAATTCGCAAATAACGCGGCGAACGCCAATTTCACTACATCCAGACATAATTGCCATATCTGAAAGCAAAGCGCCGCCAGTTTTATTTGCTGTCGGCAAGCGCAAAATCATTTCAGAAATCAGTGCTTTTCTTGGGTTTGATCTGTAAGCCATTGTTTTTGTTACCTTTTTTGCTAGAATGTGACGGGAAAACCCCTCCACTAAAAAGACATTATCCCATATTATCCCATATAACAAGGGAATAAAGCGAATAATTGTAAAGTTTTTTAAAACCATTGGAACGCATAATACCGCTATAGGTTAAATAAGGCGAACAAGTTTGAATTTTTTTACAATTATAAGGAACGCGCATATGTGTGTATGTGTATATGTGTATATATATGTATGTTTATATAGTATATATACCCCGACCCC
>CAXBGJ010000226.1:0-5725 GCA_963975045.1 uncultured Marinomonas sp.
CTTGAGCCTGTTCGCTTGGGTTACGTGCCAACGTTGGAATCATCGCCAACGAAGCCCCTGGCACCATCCCAAGAAACAACACCATGACACCGACCACCAAACAAAATAACAACGCCGTATCGCCAACCCATGACAAGCCTAGCGCACTAACAGCCACACCCGCATACGCAATCAATGCCACTCGTTGAGGTCGTATCAAATATTGTGCAATGGCACCGGCTAAAAATGTTCCACTGGTGCTAATTAAAGGCAATAGAACCAACATCCATTTTTGCAAAGACAGGTCACTAATCAACCCCGGCACGTAAGTCAAAACAGACACCAGAGTGCAAGTATAAAACAGGAAAACAAAGCTTGGTAAAAGCGCCCGTGGATTACGATAAATCCTCATCATTTGAGAAAAGAACCCACCTTGATTGTCAGCCGCAGGCACCAAATCCAACACAGGGTTTTTCCTCAAAATGACCAGCAACACGATACCCATAGTCGAAATCAAAATGCCATGACTCAAAAACAACGTAGACAATCCATATTGGTCTAACAGGCTCTTACCTGCCCAACCGGACACTGCAAACGCGACGCCAAAGAACGTACCCCAAATGCCCATCGTTAATGATTTATGCTGAGGCGCACTTAACTTCGCAATTAACGTTGGCGCCGCCACAACAACGCCTAACTGAGAAAGCCCTTCTAGTATTCTGGTGATAAACAGCACATTAAACGGCGGCAAAAAAGACTGAATAAACGACAAACTGCCACCCAGCAGCAAAGCACCTACCAACACTTTTAAATACCCTACACGGCTAGCAATCATCCCAGCCGACACACCAAATACCAAACCAACCAACCCCACAGCAGACAGTGACGCGCCCGTTAATGTTGCCGTGGTTTGATAATGATTTAACAAGGTTTCAAAGGAGACAGAAAACTTGGCAAATTGCATTGCCGCAGAAATCCCAGCGACCCAAAGCAAAATGATTTCCAACCATTGGGTTTTTGGAGCAACAACCGACGAATAAGAGGGGGTACTTGGCATTAAGCTTCCTTTTGTAGATCAGATATAAGCCATCAAAACCAAGCGACGCACTTAAAGTTGACCTTATGGACAAATATAGAGCGCTATTCTAAAACAAAAAGCACCAAGATTGGGCAGGTATTTCTAGCAATAGTCGTTGAGGCTTAAAATGTAGACCGATAATAAGAAGGAGAGGAGGCGTATTGTCTTGCCCACCGTCGCCGAAATTGTCATGGATTGTCAAAGCTGTACCGCTCAGCGACCTCTTCAATACACCACCATTTCGGAGAAATATTGGACGTTTCACCAACAAGCACTCAATCGCCTCGACGGCAAAAAATCGCAAACCACCCACCAACAAGGGTGGCACTTCACCAAGACCAAAAGCAATGACCACAAAAAAATTTAAACCCCAAGCAAAAATGATAATATGAGCTAACATACTATCTTTGAACGTCATAATGCGAACCTCCATTAGATTTGATGGAAGCATTATAAATAGGCAATATGGGAGAAACGAAGACAGACCATAGAGCTAAAAAGACAGTAGGGCTTGGGGAAGAATCAAAAGAGAACGATTTTACTCATTAAGTAAAAAAATCCGTTTCATATTTCATGAATCCCATACTGGCACGAATGATTTTTGTTAAAGAACAGAGAAAGGAATAATTTTCTTGATGCTTCTTAAAACTTATCTGCTTATCTGATAAAAAAAAGAGTTTCCACTTCTAAAATTTTTCATCTTTCGAATTTCAGTATAGAATTTTTGCATTTTTCCTTAATACGATGGTAGGAATAGGTAACGTATTAACTATTGATAATAGTATATTTTTCGAGAGGTAGTTTTTCACTTATTTGATTATATATCTGGACGGTTTGGCGTGCATATAGCACAAGAAAACCCAAACACTCAATTTCTTCTTTCAAGTAATAACCTTGTTCTGAATCCCTCTGAAGCATAATTATTATGGTCGTGTTTCCGTGCTACGAATAACTGCCGTCCATGCTATCTACCATGGACGGCTATTAAAGCCATATTAACCCTTATCCCTCTAATAGATAGGGTATGAAATTGGATAAATAATCACATTTCATACTCTACTATTTAAATCCATATAAAATATAAAGGTCTCCATTTTTTGCAATATATTGATCAAATATTTTAGCATCAGAGAAATTTAGACTTAATGATGACTGTTGATAACCTACATTTTTTAAAACTGATCCCCTCCCTTCACTATTGCGTACTTGGGATAACTCAATATCATCAATAATATAGGAAGATCTATTTCTTGCAATCTGTGCTTTTGCATCAAGAACAGCCGCTTTGAGCTGAAACTCCTTACTAGGACTATTTTTTTGTTTAGGAACAATCGCTACCACCAATTCTCCCGTGTTGGGAGGGGAGGTAACCCAATACGGCAGAACAGGGGATAGCGTGTCCTTAACTTGGTTTTGACTTTGACAACCGCTGATCAAAACCAAACTGGCGACTAACAATAAGAATTTCATAGGAAAACGTAAGTTAGGCTAGCACTAATCCTTGAGCGTTTATCTTCTAGCTCTTGAATATTCTCATATGACTCAAAGTCTATTTTTTGAACTTCATACTTTAAAGCATAAGCCAAACCTGTTGTGCCTAATGGACCGGAAAAACCTAGACCATAAAAATAACCAAAGGTAGCGTCATAATTAGCGTTATATTCCGAGCCACTGTTGATATAAACTTGCTTAAGATCTGCTTCTGCCATCAATACGCCCGCACCATATTGGAAATAGTGACCATCTGTAATTTCACTTGCAGCCTTAAATCCTAAGGTCATTCCAATTAAATCATAACTAACAGCGCCAGCACCTGATGTACGACCTTCTGGAGCCTTTATATCTGTACTTGTCTTCAATAAACCCACATACCAATTTTCTCCACCTAGGGTCACGCTTAAGCGAGTATCATCAAGATCTGCTGGAGTCAATTCACCAGAATCATCAGCGAATGTATCATGCTCCGCAGCCAATGAAGTTCGATAATCAACATTAAAAAAGCCGCCAGCATCAAAACGATTTGTATACGTCAAGCTTAAGTCCGTCCAATCTGCTGAGGTGAATGTTTGCTTAGGCATAATCAAATCAAAACTCGTCTTACCTACCCCCGCGGTTAAGGCACCTGTTCCGGCCCATGCCATAGGCGAAATAAGAGAAGCAAATATAATTGCTTTAGAAAAAATAGTTTTCATTTTATAACCTCGAATAAAAATAATTGATTAAAAAACTAATACGGGCGCTCTTGTTTTCTTTTTTAACTGCCTTTCTTCTGCTTTCCTTCTTTGCAATGCGTTCTCTTCTTCTTTTTCACGTTCTTGGCGCGCAACTTCAGCGTGTCTTGCTTTTGCTTCTTCATCCGCCTTACGTTGCGCCTCTAAGCGCCGCGTTGCTTCTAAGCGATTTTGATTTTCTTTTTCAAGTTTTGCTAAGAAGTCATTGGTTGACTGACTACTGCCAGCCATGGTTTCAGTATCTTTTTCAGAAGAAAAAACCGCTATATATTTTCCAAAAACTTCTAAAGTGATGGCATTTTTAATTTGATTCAGCATGGTATCTGATAAGTAAGGTTCTACCGTGGCGATCATTTCGTAATGAATACCACCAAAATCCCCTCCCATTATGTGACTACTTTTTACGCTTTCTTTTTTAACTATATTCGCGTTCACTTCACTTTTTACGAGCTCAGATTCGATTTGTAAGTCCCGCATCTTTGTAATTGAACTTACGGTAACCACTGCACCTTTTTCAATTGCAGAGCGTTCCGCTCTCTCTTTAGCCGTACTTTTACATTGTTTGAAAGTTTGATCTTCGGTACAAAAATAGTCGATGCTAACGGGGACTTTTTGTGATATTTCAAACGCTTTTTTTCTTTCCCTAAGTTGAATATCGACCTCGTCCGCCCCAGCAAACTTTAGCGATCCAATAGCCGTATTTAACGCATTTTGCGTTGAATTTAACGAAATACTGGATTGGGCTAATCTATTTTGTAACGTCATAATTTCATTAAGTGAGTCTTGATAAGCTGCATAGGCTTTATTATTCAAAGTGCGCTTGTTAGAAAGATCTTCAAATCTCACAGACCCTGGACTATCAGCATCAAATGCAATTAATTTTTGATAATCGTCCTTTGCTGTTTCATACTTTTTTTGCAACGTCAGGCTATGGTAGGCCGCTTGGTCTAATATTCTTTTATCATCAAAAACCTTATTCCTCGCTGCTGTAACCCTATTAGTTAACTGATCAACTTGCTGCTTATGAAATGTTAATGATGCGGATTCAGCCATAACCACTTGATAACATTGAGATAGAGATATACATAAAGTAAGTAATAGGTTTCTTATCTTCATTCGAAAAGCCACCTAGTGTTAATTGTATTTTTCTGATTCCACAGCTAATCGATCTCTCGCTTGCTGAGCTTTAAACTGTTGATATAAAACATCTTCACTGTTTGCTGAAAGCTTACGATTTGAAGCTTTCACGATGGCATCAAAAAGCTCTTTCGTTTTACCTTCTTCTATCCCAACCATGACACATAAATTGTCCCTTCCATCAATTTTTATAATGTCAGTTTTTAATGTTCTGCTACCAGTAAGAGTTTGATTTACATATTGTTTTGAAACACTTGAAAATGAAGTACCAGATGTGGATTCGTTATCAATCTGACTTTTATCTGTATAGGTTTCATCTAGACTTTCAACTTTTGATTCAATTTCAGCGGCCAATAATGTTCTTCCATTCGCAATCGCCTGCTTTCTATCAATTGAGAAATTTCCCGAAAAAATAGTGCAGTCAGATACCGCAATACCATTTTCAACCTTTGGACTCATTACCCACTCAGGAATGTCTCCAATAGATGTTTCTTGAACACCATTTGATGAGCAACCTACAATTCCAGCAGAAAATAGGGAAACAAGTAGTAAGCGAGTCATTTATATTTCCTTTAAATTTAATTATGACTTACACGGTATTCAATTTTTCATACCTCCGATACCCTCATTTGGGGGTGATCCCCCTAAAAAGAAGTAAATTAATGTAAGTTCTGAAGATGCTTTCGCTATATATGAAACGTATAGGTTATTTCATGCGCTTGAAAAATAATGTAGAAAAACAATTTGGTGGGGTGAGATAAATAGCTAAAAACTGTAGTTTTTTGCACAAACTCACTTGATCTTGGAATGTAAAGTATAGCAATGAGAAACTCTGTACCTCAACCTTGAGTGATCCTTAACTGTATAACAATAAGCACGTTATTTAACGGACTTATCGTTATACTCGCCTACAAGCTAATAATATTTGGCTGTCAGCGGAGGTTGTTTCAGCTCTTTCATACGCAAACCAATATTACCTAGAATCAACACCAAACCACCGACTATCTGATAAGCCGTTAGTCCCATGTCTAAGAACAGCCAATTAATGGCGGCGGCAAACACAGGAAAAGACAGTTCGGCCAAGGTGGCGAGTTGTGCGGGGACGGTTTTGAGTCCTTGATAGTAGAACCACATGCCGATGAATCCGCTCAACAAGGCCATGACGATGACCAAGCTGAAATCCACCGATGTCATTGTCGTCAAGCTATCAGATTGCGCCAGCGCCAAAGGCAATAACACCAATAAACCCGCCACAAAACGACCCGACATAATCGCATTCGCTGGCATGTGTTGATGCGAT
>CAXBGJ010000227.1:0-5669 GCA_963975045.1 uncultured Marinomonas sp.
AGTTCATGGGGCGGTGCTCAACTTGATGAGCTAACGTCTGGCAACATAGATTTGGGGATCATGCGTATTAACGATACGCCGGGGAGTATTCGCAGCAAGCTAATAGGCTACATGGAAGCCTGTATTATATTAAGTGAAGCGCATCCGTTGTTTCATCAAGATGACGTGTCTGTGTCTGACTTACTTTCCCATAAAGTGGTCACTCACCATTTACGCAGTCACCGTAATAACTCTTTTTCAAAGACTGAACAAAAACTCAAGCAACGAGGTCATATCATACGACCCAACCTCGAAACCGACAGTTTAATGGTGGCGATGCAAGCGGTAAAACGTGGCATGGCGCTGGTAACTTCGCGCTCTATTGGCGATCTGTTTATCAACGTCATGTGTGAGAAAGCTAATTTTTATCCCGTCAAGTTACTGCCTATTCCTAAGGAAGTGTTGGAGCTTGATGAATATAACGGTCGACACCCTATCCATATTTTTTGGCATGAACGCTTCAATAATGACCTTGCACATCGCTGGCTTAGAGAACAAATCATTTTCTTTATGCGTGAATCGCCTTGGATGCACTTACCTGATTAACAAACGCCTGATTAGATAAACGTCTGATTAAATAGCAGCCAAACCAACAAGCAGTGTATCAATCATCCCGCGTCGCGTTCGGCTCTCACCCAGTCAAAGCGCGAAATGCTTTCCCCGTCGATTTCAACCGACTCTTTAAACATGGTTAGTGGTCTAGCCCACCAACCAAAATCGCCATATAACGCCTGATAAATAACCAAACTTTCTTCTGTTTCACTGTGTTTTACCACACGCTCAACCCAATATTCAGCGCCTTTATAATGCTGATATACGCCAGATTTCATCCTTCATCCCTCTATACTTTTAAAAAATCGACCAAAAAAAGCCAATATCCGGAAAAACTTGTCGCAAATAAGAAAGTTACTCTCTTACGCGATTTATCGATCTCAGTGATAATACTTAACACATTATCGCTTATAACGAATTTTTCAGGGATTTAATATGTATCTAGTACGTCCAGTAGATTTTGCAGATCTTCCCGCACTGGAACGCCTTGCTCAACAGGCCGGTATTGGTATTACAAATTTCCCCGCGAACAGAGAACGCTTAAACGACAAAATTGCCTCATCGCGTCGCTCTCTTCAAACTGATGTTGTACAGCCAGGGGATGAATCCTACTTGTTTGTCTTGGTCGACACCAGCAACGAGACAATAGTAGGTTGTTGTGGCATTGATGCAATGGTCGGTGCTGATGCCCCTTTTTACAGCTACCGCATCGATGAAGTGGTTCACGCATCTCCCCAACTTCAAATTCACAATCGCATTCCAGCCTTGTACTTATGCCATGACTACAGCGGTACAAGCCGCCTTATTGCGTTAGTCGTCGACAAAGCGCATCAAAACCCACTTGCCATGTCTTTGTTATCAAGAGCCAGATTGCTGTTTATTGCTCGTTACCCAGAACGTTTTACCAAACGCTTGTTTGCTGAACTTCGTGGCGAAAGCGACAAACACGGTTACTCTGCTTTTTGGGATGCGCTTGGAAAGCATTTTTTCTCCATGGATTTCCAAAAAGCCGACTACCTTTCAGCGGTGAGTAATAAACATTTCATCGCGGATTTAATGCCTCGCTACCCTATTTATGTGCCTACATTACCAGAAGCCGCACAAGACGTTATTGGTGTGATTCATGAAGACTCCAGCCAAAGCGCAGACATTTTATTGGGTGAAGGGTTTGAATTTCGAGGCTATGTGGATATTTTCGATGCAGGACCGACCATTGAAGCCAGAACAGAAAGCCTTAACACCATTACTCAGCAAAAATCAGGTAAAGCCCTTGCGCTAACCAACACATCAAAAGGCGCGGTACACCTTATATCGGCGGGTCACTTAGACAGCTTTCGAGTCACAGCGGCTCCGGCAGAGCCACAAGTTGCCGGTTTGGCCTTAGAAAAAGTAACACAGGAAAAACTCGCTATTTCAGCAGGCCATCGCATCCAGTGGGTCGCTCTGTAAACAACAATTTACTAGAGACTTTTGCACTTTGCCATAAGCACACCAAAGGCAAAACAAAGGTCTTAGCGCCGTAAAAACGGTTTAATAAAACACGAGAGGAATACCATCATGATGGTCATACGCCCAATTTGTCAAAATGACCTAACGTCACTTTATCGACTTGCTGAAAAAACGGGAATTGGTTTCACCTCTCTCGTCCCAGATGAAGCCATTCTACAAAAGAAAATCGACGGCGCAGTTCGTTCCTTTGCTAAAGATAATGTCACCAAACCGAGTAATGAAGACTACTTGATGGTGCTAGAAGACAGCACAACAGGCGACATTGTGGGCACCTGCGGCGTACTAGCCACCGTTGGTTTAGATGAACCATTTTACAGTTACCATTTAGGCACCATTACTCATGCTTCAAGAGAGCTGGGCGTTCATAACGCCGTGCCAACGCTCATTTTGAATAATGATTTCACGGGTTGCAGTGAAATTTGCACGTTATTTTTAGAAGAAGACTTCCGCCATTCAAAAAATGGTCAGCTATTGTCTAAAGCACGCTTTATGTTCATGGCTCAATTTCCAGAGCGCTTTACCGAAAAAGTCTTTGCGGAAATGCGCGGTGTGAGCGATGAAAACGGTGTGTCGCCTTTATGGGAAAGCCTTGGACGTCATTTTTTCTCCATCGACTTTAAAGAAGCGGATGAATTAACAGCTCAAGGCAACAAACAATTCATTGCTGAATTGATGCCAAACAACCCTGTCTACGTAAACTTGTTACCAAAAGAAGCCAGAGACGTACTGGGGCATGTTCATCAAAATACAGTTCCAGCGCGTCGTCTACTAGAACAAGAAGGCTTTCGCTACGAAAATTACGTCGACATTTTTGATGGCGGACCCAGTCTAGAAGCCAGAGTTCAAGATATTCGTGCTGTACGTGATAGCCGTCTATGCCTTGCTAATATTGGTCAACCCAAAGGCGTCGGAGAAGGAAGCTATTACCTCGTTTCCAATGCAAAAGTAGCGGACTTTCGTTGCATCTTGATTCAACGATCAATACCACCAGGCAGCGCCATGACCTTGACGCAAGAAGAAGCAGACATTCTGCGTATCATCACTAAAGAGCCGGTACGAGTCGTCGAATTATCACCTTATTCAAGGGGCTGATTATATCGCCCTTTGCGTGAATGGGTTCCCTGTTTTAGGGACATCAATGAACAACCACTTACGCAAAATTAAAAGGAGTCATTATGAACACCATGAAACAAGCACATTACATAAACGGCCAATGGCTAACAGGCGAAGGTCAACTATTCCGCTCTATTGATCCAGCGGACGCCAGTGTCGTATGGCAAGCCAATGCGGCGGCGACGAGCCAAGTTGATCTTGCCATCGACGCCGCTCGTAGCGCATTTCCAACTTGGGCCAATCGTCCATTGGAAGCACGTTTGGCCATCATCGACGCCTTTGCCGCCCTAGTAAAAGAACACAGCGAAGCCATCGCGACGGCCATCAGCCGAGAAACAGGCAAGCCAATTTGGGAAACTCGTACGGAAGCGGCCGCTATGGTCGGTAAAGTGGCTATCTCAAAACAGGCGTATCACGAAAGAACCGGTGAAAAAACCACACCAATGCCGGGCGCTACTGCACGTTTACGCCACCGTCCACATGGCGTTGTGGCCGTTTTCGGCCCATATAATTTTCCAGGACATTTACCAAACGGTCACATAGTACCTGCGCTTATTGCCGGTAATACGGTTGTGTTTAAGCCCAGCGAACAAGCCCCTGCCACCTCTGATTTAATCCTTCAACTATGGGAACAAGCAGGCTTGCCGGCTGGCGTGTTAAACATGATACAGGGCGAACGAGACACTGGCGTTGCCTTAGCCAATCATCATGGTATTGATGGGTTGTTTTTCACCGGTAGTCCACAAGTCGGACACATACTACATAAAGACTTTGCGGGGCATCCGGGCAAAATTTTGGCCTTGGAAATGGGCGGCAACAACCCTCTTTTAGTGTCTGAAAAAATCGCTGACCAACGCGCCGCCGTGCATGAAATCATTCAATCAGCCTTTATTTCAGCAGGTCAACGCTGTACCTGTGCGCGCCGTTTATTATTGCCTAAAGGCCAGCTTGGCGATGCTATATTGCAATCTCTAGTGACCGCCACTAAAGCCTTGAAAATTGATCGTTTCGATGCCAACGAACAACCTTTCATGGGGCCAGTGGTTTCTGCTCAAGCCGCTGATGGTTTAATGCAAGCTTATCAAAAACTGGTTTTATTAGGCGCAACACCTGTCTTAGAAATGACGCGCGGTGACAGCAAAACCGGCTACGTTACACCAGGTATTATCGACGCAACCGACATGCTAGAGAACTTACCCGATCAAGAATACTTTGGCCCCTTGCTTACCGTGATTCGCTACGACTCATTAGATCAAGCCATGACCATTGCCAACAACACACAATTTGGCCTCTCTGCGGGTTTATTGTCCGATGACAAAACCGAATACGAGTGGTTCTTGCAGCACAGTCGTGCTGGCATCATCAACTGGAACCGTCAAACCACTGGCGCGTCAAGCAACGCTCCTTTTGGTGGAACAGGCGCCAGCGGCAACCACAGAGCGAGCGCTTACTACGCTGCTGATTACTGTGCTTACCCTGTTTCTAGTATTGAAGCAGACAGCTTAACTATGCCGGAAAAACTGGGTCACGGTCTAACGTTATAGTGTAAAACTAAAACCTTAGCACCTAGATAATAAACACGATTGAGGTAATTATGAGCACAGCGACAGAAGCCAATTTTGACGGTTTAGTGGGCCCAACCCACAATTACAGCGGCCTTTCTTTTGGTAATGTCGCTTCTTTAAACAACTTGGCACGATCATCAAACCCAAAGGCCGCAGCTAAGCAAGGCTTAACCAAGATGAAAGCCTTGGCGGACATGGGCTTTGTTCAAGGCGTACTCGCGCCTCATGAACGCCCACATATTCCGACGTTGCGCCGTCTTGGTTTTTCAGGCAGCGATGCCAACGTATTAGAACAAGCCTCGAAACAAGCCCCTAAGCTTTTGGCGGCGGTGAGTTCTGCCTCTTGCATGTGGACAGCCAACGCAGCCACAGTGTCACCAAGCGGCGATACAGTTGACGGCCGAGTACACTTCACTCCGGCTAACTTGGTCAATAAATTTCACCGATCGATCGAACACGAAACCACAGGGGCCATTTTACAAGCCACCTTTAAAGATGATAAACACTTCGCCCATCACGCCGCCTTACCAAGTGTTGATCATTTTGGGGATGAAGGCGCCGCAAACCATACGCGTTTTTGCCATGACTATGGCGAACGAGGCATTGAATTTTTTGTCTATGGGATGGAAGCCTTTAACAACAGCGGTCCTCGTCCAGCAAAATTCCCTGCTCGTCATACCTTAGAAGCATCACAAGCCGTGGCTCGTCGTCATGGATTATCAGCAGATCAAGTGGTTTACGCCCAACAGAATCCAGCCGTCATTGACGCCGGTGTATTCCACAACGACGTAATCGCCGTCGGCAATCGCAATGCACACTTCTATCATCAAGAAGCATTTTTAAATACCGCACAGATGAAGCAAGATTTGCTAACAGCGTGGGGAGACAGAG
>CAXBGJ010000228.1:0-5655 GCA_963975045.1 uncultured Marinomonas sp.
CCTTGCCCCATTCCATTGGCTTGCGACAAAGATTGCATGATGAGCTGACCTAGGTCGTCGGTACCGATAAAGGCGCCGATAATGACCATAAACAAAGAGAAAATAACGGTTTGGTTTATGCCCAATAGAATGTGTGGAAACGCCAGTGGGAGTTCTATATGAAATAACCGCTGCATGCGGTTAACCCCAGACATAGAGCCTGCTTCTTGCAATGACTGAGGTACGTTTCTCAACCCTTCTACTGTGTAACGTGTAGCAGGGATGGTGGCGTATACGATCACGGCGATCAGTACGGACAAATCACTTACACCAAATAACATGATCACTGGAATTAAGTAGACGAAAGAGGGGAATGTTTGAAAGGTATCACAGATCAATAACATTACCTTAGTGGCTCGCTGGTTTCGTGAGCATAAAACGCCCACAGTGCAACCAATAATCACCGAAATGATGACGGCGAAGGTGACCATATAGGCGGTAATAAGGGCACGATCCCACCATGGTGTTAACGCAATAAAGGCAATAAAGGCGGTCACAATAATGGCTGAGCGCAGGCCACCAATAATGAAACCTATCCCTGCAACTAGGAATAAGGTTGCCGCAACGGGCATCGCTAGATAGGCCTCTTTCATGGGCATCAAAATGGAGGTAATCATGAAGAAGTTGAAGCTTTGTACACTCTGGTATGAATTGGTGATGATCCAGTCAACGATGAAGTCCCAAAAGTCTTTGGTGGTGAATCCTTGTGATTCGGCAATGACGTAGAGGTAGTTTGACTTATCAGGGAAAACCACAGACGTAACATAAGCAATAACAGAGGTGAAGATCAGAATTCCTAGGAAGGCTAATGAGTACTTGTGATGCAAGTGGAATGGTAAGTCAGCAAAATAGTCGGCTTGTTTGTTGGCCCAAGCGAGGGACAGTTTATCCAAAACCACCGCGATTAATACAATAGACACCCCAAGTTCGAGGGCTTCGCCTATATTAAGCGTGTTTAATGACACCAGTAAGTCGTAACCCAAACCCCTTGCCCCAATAAAAGAGGCAATCACCGCCATCGCCAAACACTGCATGATGACCTGGTTAACCCCAATCAAAATATCATGGCGTGCGGTAGGAATAAGCACTTTAAACATGAGTTGGCGTGGGCTACAGCCACTCATCATACCAGCCTCTAAAACCTCTGGAGAGACTTTTTTGAGACCTAAAATGGTTAAGCGGATCATAGGTGGTGTGGCAAAAATAACCGTTGATATAGCGCCTGCATGATCACCAATGCCAAAAAATACAACCACCGGAATTAAGTAAGAAAAATGAGGCATGGATTGAGCGACGTTTAACAATGGCGCTAAGATGGATTCAAAGGTTTTGCTCTTGTAGGCGCAAATGCCTAACACTAACCCTAGAAAAACCGATAAAGGCACTGCTACTAAAACAAACGATAAGGTTTGCATCGCAGGTGTCCATTGACCAAATACCGCAATGTAAATGATGCTGGTGCCGGCTAAAATAGACAGATTACGTCCACCTAGATAATGGCCAATTAAAAATGCCCCTCCAGCAACGGCTGTCCATGGTAGTGCCGGGATTCGAGCCCATTCGTTTTCGCTCACAAAGTCCCAGCTTGTAAAGGCGACAACAGTTTTAACGCCACCTAGTAGAAGTTCTCGAATTAGATTAATGCAAAAAAGAACCACCCCAGACAAGGTGCGAGTGAATTCTTTCATCATGGTTGATTCTTCGGTGAGATCTAACTCAGCATCGTAAATATCCACGATCCAAAAATCATTGATAAGGTACTTAAGGCCGTCGTTTACAGCGTCAGGTAAAAGCCAAAATAGGTTCTCTTGAAGACGCCATAGATTGCCTCCTGTAGCTGGGTCGATGGCCATGACAAGGGTAAAGAATACTACTAATAAAGCAATAAACTGAAGCCATTTATGTTGCGTAAAATACTGCATTAGGCTTGGCTCACGGCGGTGTCATTAACGGGGATGTCGTTCGCTTCGCCAAACAAGACCTGTATTATGATTTTACTGTTTAAAACACCCACAATCTCACCTTGCTCATCCGTGACAGCGACGGTTTTTTGCTCGCTTAGCACGCGCTCTGCTATGGTTTCGATAATGGCATTTTGAGAAACTCTGATGTCACTCATGTCTGCATTGTCGTCATATTGTGCCATGACGGTTTTGCATGAGAGAACCCGTGCGCGAGGTACGCCACGAGTGAATTTGGCGATGTATTCCGTGGCTGGGTTGAGTACGATGTTGGCAGGGGTATCAATTTGTTCAATCACTCCATCTTTCATAATGGCGATGCGGTCGGCAAGACGAAGGGCTTCATCAAAGTCGTGGGTAACGAATAATATGGTTTTATGTAACACACTTTGTAAGCGTAGGAACTCGTCTTGCATTTCCCTACGTATTAAAGGGTCTAGGGCTGAGAATGGTTCATCAAGAAACCAAATGTCAGGTTCAACCGCTAAAGAACGTGCAATGCCGACACGTTGTTGTTGGCCACCAGAGAGTTGGCGCGGAAAGCTATTTTCGCAGCCTGTTAGCTCTACTAAATTCACCATGGTCATGGCTCGCTCCATGCTGTCCTTGGTGCTAATGCCTTTTACTTGTAATGGCAACGCAATGTTTTCTAGCACTGTTTTGTGAGGTAAGAGGGCAAAACTTTGGAAGACCATGCCCATTTTGTTACGACGAATATTGATGAGTTCTTTTTCATTCATTGCAAGCAAGTCTTCGCCATCAATAAAAATATCGCCCGCCGTGGTCTCGATTAACCTTGAAATACAGCGCAAAAGGGTTGATTTCCCAGAGCCTGATAAACCCATTACAACAAGCATTTCACCTTTGTGAACTTCAAAAGAGGCATTGTTAACGCCAATGACACAGCCTGCTTCAAGTAAGGATTCGGCATCTACTTTTCCGCCTGACTTTTTCAAAACTTTCCCAGCGTTTTCGCCAAAAATCTTATAGACAGACTCGCACTTAATAACGGGCTGAACGGTTGTTGACATAATTAAATCTCTATAAAAAAGGAGGTGCTAAAACGAGGTGTTTGTTGGCACTGTATTGATGGGGTTGTCGGATTGACAAGCGCAATACTTTTGATTGCGCTATTGATTATCTGCTCTATTGTCATTCACAAGAACAAACCCAATAAATAGAGACCTTGGCTAAAGATAGCATCAAGGCCTCTGTTTTTTTGTGTTGAATATCGAACTAAAGGCGCAACCTGAATGCCGTGCATTCAGGTTGGGTAGTTTGCCTTATAGCCAGTTTTTCCAAGTGGCTTCGTTGTCAGCAAGCCATTTAGTAGCGGCTTCTTCATGGCTCAAGCCATCGATGTCGACCAATGCCGCCATGTTGCCGATATCGGTTTTAGTGAATGAAACGTTATTAAAAATCTTGTAAGCGGTTGGCCATTTTTTAGGCATTTGATAATGAGCGGCCTTTTTCAACCAACCTGCTGGAGGAGAGCCACACTTGCCATCACCACCATCTACTTTTTTACAGCCATCCGTATACGCGGGGAATTCAACGAAACTGCCACCATCACCGGCATCGGTGAAGTTAGGAGACCAGTTAAATACCACAACGGCGCGATTATCTTTAGCAGCAGACTCAAGTTCAGCCCAGAGAGCACCAGAAGACCCGGCAAACTTAGCGGTAAAGTTCATATCAAGTGCTTCGATACGATCTAGTGTTTCTTGGCCATGCCAGTCCATAGGACCATCAAGATAGCGACCTTTTCCGCCACTACCGGCCGTGGCAAACAGTTCAGCACAATCGTTTAGTGCTTTCCAAGATGGTAGACCTGGGCACAGATCGCCTACATAGGCTGGGTACCACCACTCTTCTTGAGTCGCCGCAGCGTGCTTGCCTACATCAATGATGCCACCAGCGTCTAAAGCGTTGTTGAATGATTTACCGAAAGTTGACTGCCATACTTCGTGGGAAATAGTGACGTCACCGTTACGAATTGATTCGTAAACCGCTTGGCTATCAGCAGGAACGTAAGAAACATTATCGCCAACGCTTTCAAAAATACCGCCAATAACGTATGCCATCGTGATTTGGCTGGTCCAGTTATGGGTAGGAATTACAATAGGTTCTTTTGAGTCTGCTTGGACAAAAGAAGAGCCAAGCACTAGTGAGCTAACTGCAGTAGCAGACGCTAGTTTGTTCAAAAAATTCATTTATATCTCCAGGTAATATTGTTATCGGTAGTGAGTCATTACTATCTATGAGGATAGAAAAAGTACCGTGTCGTTTGTTTAGCCCCAACTTATGCTTGAGCTAAAGGTTGGCGTAGTAACGGCGTTGTAGGCGCTGCTTCAAGGTTACGTAATTGGAGCAGACCGCGTGGGTAGGTACCAATAATGACCATTCAAATTGTCATTAATAAACCGATGTTTATAGGCGTTACGCCACACGTAAGGCTAGCTTCGTCACAACAACGATTAAACGCGAAAAAAGTGCAGCTCATACCAGTCACGGTCGAAAAAGCAAATTTTAAAGATGTGCACCAAGGTCAGATCTATGATGTGGTGCAACGTGATGAAGACTATTACGGCCTATGGGACAGTAAGTCTAAGATGGGCGGGCCACCGATTGAACGCGAGATTTCGAGAATGCGCCTGAAGACAGCGCTCGAACTGGTCAAGTAGAAGAAAAAATACTTGTTCACTCGTATGCCAGAACCGACAGAGTAACATAATTAAGGAATAATTGTGGGCAGAGTGAAATGATAGGTTCAGCGGGGTGTAGTAAAGGTTGGAAACATAAAACGCTCGCATGGACTCTGAAGAAGAAATACACCCCATCCTAGCCTTTATCTTGAAGGAAGGACAAAGGACTAAACTTCATACCCAACATGGCGGAATAAAACTTATAAATTCAAATCGTTTGACTGTAAACGTTTTGTATTTTGGCTTAGCGTCAGACGTGAAGAAGCATGTTAATATCGCTTTATTTTTCTGATAGAAGAAAGTCTTTTTATGCCGATGGAATACCTTGTTTTACTCGCTTTTTATGGCTTATTAAGTCTAATGACCTTCTGTCTCTACGGGTTGGATAAGTCCGCCGCAAGGCGAGGGAAATGGAGGGTTCAGGAGTTGACGCTGCATTTTTTGTCGTTATTTGGTGGTTGGCCGGGGGCAATGCTGGGTCAAAGGGTATTTCGCCATAAAACCAAGAAGTTGCGTTTCCGCGTCATTTTTTGGTTCACAGTTATCATGAATTTTATTTTTTTTGGTGGCGTTATTTATTTAATGTATTGAAAAGTAATAGAATTTTATTTTTTATATTTTAATCCAGCATGTTACAGCCTGAGGTGATGGCGTCTAAAGTTCGCACTTTTTTTCTGCATATTTTGGTTAATCTCGTTACAAAATGTAACTTTCATAGATTTTTAGTTCAAAGACAATAGATAATTAATTCTTATACAAGAGTGCTTTGCGGAGTTGTCTTCTACAATCTATGTATGCACTGAATTTTGGGTACACAATATTATGAAAAACAATGAGCTAGCGATAGATCTAGCTGATGTCATGGAGTTGATGTTAGATGCGGTTTGTGTCGTAGATCGACTTGGGTATTTTGTCTTTGTAAGCGCGGCGTTTGAAACTATGTTTGGCTA
>CAXBGJ010000229.1:0-5567 GCA_963975045.1 uncultured Marinomonas sp.
ACCAGTGTCGCCAATGGAATGGCGAAAAAGATTCCCCAAAATCCCCATATACCACCAAAAAACAGCACGGCGATAATGATGGCCAGCGGATGTAAATTGACCGCCTCAGAGAAAAGCAAAGGCACCAACACATTACCATCTAATGCTTGGACGATTAAATAAGCGACCACAACATAGATAAATTCACTCTGTGTGCCGTATTGATAAAAAGCCACCAATACAACAGGAATCGTCACCGCGGCTGCACCGATGTAAGGTATCAAAACGGAAAGCCCCACTAACAGTGCCAACAATTCTGCGTATTTCAAACCGAACACTAAAAAGACAATGTAGGTCACCACGCCAACGACAAACATCTCAATGAACTTGCCGCGAATATAATTCGCAATTTGATCATTCATTTCATGGGCGATGTTCCTCATCATTTTTCGTTCTTTTGGCAACCATGAAGTTAAATAGGTCAAAACTGGCTTTTGATCTTTTAATAAGAAAAAGATCACTAAGGGCACTAACACCAAGTAAATCACCACAGAAAACAAAGAAGGAATGCTCGACAAAGAAAATGACACCAGCCATTGCCCAAGATTAGTAGACTCATTTGCTAATGAGTTCGTTAGTTCATCAATAGCATTCTGACTCACAAATTCACTGTGACCCGCTGCAAACTGCTGCACTTCGGTTCGAATCACGGTAAACATTCTTGGAACATCTTGGACTAGCCGAACAGCCTGACGCCAAATAATAGGCACCATTACTCCAATGAATACTCCGCACGCTGTCAGAAAAGTAAAAAATACAACGAATACAGATAAAATATGGCCGAGCCCAAGCCGCTGCAATCGATCAACCAGCCCTTGCAGAAGAAAAGCCAATACAATCGCAATCAAGATAGGTGCTAAAATCCCTCCCCAGAATACTAAAACACAGAGTGTTGCAATCAAAAAGAGCAGGAATACAACCAACTCTTCATTTGAAAAATAGCGTTTAATCAGCGTATCAACAATTTTAAACATATCGAGTCCGTTTCAGCTTTTTTTAATCACGAAAGTATAAACATCACAGTCTTCACGCGTTGACAGTAAAGAAAGCCCAACCAAGGCAACGTATTGAGGGATATCCTTTAACGAGCCAGCATCACACGTTTTAACACACAAACACTCACCTTCCGCCATTTTACTTAATGCCATCTTGGTCTTTAACAATGGCATTGGGCAACGATCTTCTCTTGCATCCAAGATTACGTCATACTGATCGTCTAGATTGATCGTCATTTTATAATTTACCCAACACTTATTTTACCTAATGAATATTTGCCATATTATGAGACTATTTTCAAACGTTACAACAGGCTTAAGCATCTTAGCTGTTGTTTTTACAACTACTTTCCCTATTTTGGGTCACAGCAGCATTCCAGATTTAGAAGCCAATAAAGACGAAAGAGCACTGTCAAACCCGTCGTACATACTTGGACAATATTGGTTTAGAAAACTCAATGGAAGCCGAGCGTTAATTGACTTCCCACCCGCGTACGATTATTTGAAAGATGCCTTGTCGCAGATTCTTCCGCAAACAGACCTTTATAATACAACAATTGAAATGACGTTTTTAAACAGCACGCAAAGTAATGCGTTTGTTATACCAGGCAACCACCTTTTTATTTACTCTGACATCATGGAAATGATTAACAGCGAAGACATGCTACTAGGGCTGCTTGCTCATGAGGTCGCACATTTAGACCTTCGCCATTATGAGCGTCAAACAAAACATTCTGGTGAAGAACTACAAAAAACACTAGTGATGCTCGGAGCAGGAATAGCAGCAGCATTGGCTGGCGCAGGCTCGGATGCCACAACCGCACTTTGGTTAGGCGGTATCGCCAATCAAGCTGAAAACACCCTAACCTACAGCCGTAACCAAGAACTAGAAGCCGATCGACGTGGCCGCGAATATCTTAATAATGCAGGCATTGCTCCAGAGGGTATGACGAAACTCTTTCAAGCTTTTTTCAAACAAGCCCTAGGAAGGCCAAAACTGGAGTTTTTATCCACTCACCCATTACCAAACTCGCGATTATCGGATTCATTCACTACAGACACCAAAGACACCATCCTGAGCAACACAACAGTAAGTGATTTTGAATACTTTAGAGCCACTCTATTAGCATATCGAGCAGGCTTAGATGATAGTCCCTATACTTATTTAGACCAAAAAATCCAAAGCAAGGATGCGAAAAACTATGCCAAAGGGCTTTTTTCTTACCTTATTCAATCCCCTGAACGCGCTCTTGTCTTTTTAAGTAAGCTAGAAAAGCACAATCAATTTACGGACTACTTACAAGCGTTAAGCTATATGTCCTCAGGTCAAGCTGATGAAGGATTACGTGTTATCAATAAACAACTTGATCTTGCACCAAAAAACATCCTGTTCTCGATGCTCCATGCCCAGCTCACCCAATCAAAGCCCATTAGCGTTTCATCGAATTACCTTTATGAGCAGCGATTAATTTGGCGGGCGAACATTCAATACTTTCAATCTAAAGACAACATACCTATGGCATTAAATTATCGAGCATTACTTGATTTTAGCCAGGGAAAAGACAAAACAGCACAATATTTAATTAAGCGTGCAGAAAATGATGCACAAGAGAATGAAAAAAGTACCATTAAAAACACAGCCTCTTTCTTTAAGATAATTAAAGAAGCGGAAAAACAAGAAGATTTAGACGAAGAAAAAAACAATTAAAAGAAAAGCTTTAAAAACAAAAAAAGCCAAACTTGACGTTTGGCTTTTTTATCTACAGTAAACCAGCATTATTCAGCTGATTGTGCGTGCAACGTATCAAATTGATTTTGCAGCTCTGCATGCTTAGCATTGTATAGAGATACTTTTTGGTCTGCTGTGTAAGCGCCGTTCAAGTTAACACTAGAATCTACTTCTGCGCCCAAGTTTTCAAGGGTAACAGTAAGTGCTTCTACGCTGCCTTTTGCACTTTGAATGCGATCATCAGCGCCATCACCAGTACCAGCAAAGGCACCTGTTGTCATAACAGAAGCAGCCAGTAGAGCCAAAACAGTTTTATTTAGAGTTTTCATAATTCAATCCTTAATTTCAAATGGTTATAAGCTAATTAGGTCAATATATTATTCAGCTGATTGAGCGTGTAAAACGTCAAATTGATTTTGCAATTCAGCATGCTTAGCAGAATAAATCGCTTCTTTTTGATCAAAAGTATAAGCACCATTTAAATTAACACTGGTATCTACTGAAGCGCCCATATTTTCAAGTGTTACACCTAATGCTTCTACGCCACCTTTTGCACTTTGAACACGTTCAGTACCTGTTTCAGCAAAAGTAGCCGTTGTCATTACAGAAGCTGTTAATAGAGTAAGAGCCGTTTTAGTAAAAGTTTTCATGTATATATCCTTTAGATATTTAAGTTTTAATAAGTTGCGATGCTTAACGTCTTAATAAGCTGTTTCGCTTTGGTGTATATATAATAGGCTTTTATTAAAAATATAAAAGGGTAAAACCCTTGCTTCCACTTTCTTTCCAAATACGGCTAAACAAACAGAGAATCGAATGAAAAAACATAGAATCGATAGAAAATTCAAAAAATAAGGATGAATATCAATAAGCAGTCACATTAAAATACACTATGAGTAAATAGAGTAAATCTATGCATTAGAAAATCAAAACCCGATTCTAATTTATATTGTAATAACCATCACTAAAAATGACAAAACCAAAGTAGACGTTAAAAGCAAGAAACAAAAATCAAAAAGCAAAAAAAAAGCCAAACTTAACGTTTGGCTTTTTTATCTACAGTAAACCAGCATTATTCAGCTGATTGTGCGTGCAACGTATCAAATTGATTTTGCAGCTCTGCATGCTTAGCATTGTATAGAGATACTTTTTGGTCTGCTGTGTAAGCGCCGTTCAAGTTAACACTAGAATCTACTTCTGCGCCCAAGTTTTCAAGGGTAACAGTAAGTGCTTCTACGCTGCCTTTTGCACTTTGAATGCGATCATCAGCGCCATCACCAGTACCAGCAAAGGCACCTGTTGTCATAACAGAAGCAGCCAGTAGAGCCAAAACAGTTTTATTTAGAGTTTTCATAATTCAATCCTTAATTTCAAATGGTTATAAGCTAATTAGGTCAATATATTATTCAGCTGATTGAGCGTGTAAAACGTCAAATTGATTTTGCAATTCAGCATGCTTAGCAGAATAAATCGCTTCTTTTTGATCAAAAGTATAAGCACCATTTAAATTAACACTGGTATCTACTGAAGCGCCCATATTTTCAAGTGTTACACCTAATGCTTCTACGCCACCTTTTGCACTTTGAACACGTTCAGTACCTGTTTCAGCAAAAGCAGCCGTTGTCATTACAGAAGCGGTTAATAGAGTAAGAGCCGTTTTAGTAAAAGTTTTCATATGCATCTCCTTTAGAGATTTAAGTTTAATACGTTGCGATGCTTAGATTTTAATAAGTCTGTTTCGCTTTGGTGTATATATAATAGGCTTATATTGTGAATAAAAAAGAGTCTAGACCTTGCTTTCACCTTCTTTCCAAATACGACCAAATAAACGTAAATTTGAATAGAAATCACACAAAACAGGTAGAAAACTTAATAAATGAGGAATAAATAGACAAAAACAGCAAGGCAAATGGAAAACACACTATAAAATCGGTGGGGGCATACGTAAAAATTTGCTAATCTATTCGTTCTGTTTGGATATGAAGAATTATGACGCCTCTTGCTTTAATAGATAACCTAGAAAATCTACCAAACCCGTTTACTCAATTTGACGGAATAGCTTCACACCTAGCAAGAAACACGCCTCAACTAAAGGACCCTGAGTACCGACGAGACCTTCAACTCGCTTTGTGTTTTATTTACAGCTACAACGGTTCACAGGCAACGTTTAACTCATACCGCCGAGAAGTTGAACGATTATTGCTGTGGTCATGGAATATAGCGAATTGCCCTTCAACTCAGTTACGACGTGATCAAATCGAAGAATTTATACACTTCTGTGTTGCGCCACCAGAAAACTGGATTGGAACAAAAAACGTCGCTCGTTTTAAGTTACACATGGGAGAAAGAGTGGCGAACAAGGAATGGCGACCCTTTGTTGCTCATGTCAGTAAATTAGAATTTAAAAACGGTGACGTTCCTAAAACCAAACAACACTCTCTATCACAAGCGGCGATTCGCGCCACTTTTTCGATACTGTCGTCTTATTACGGATTTCTTATGCAAGAAGACGCCGTACAACAAAATCCTGTGGCGCTCATTCGACAAAAAAGTAAATTTGTAAAAAAAGAAATCACCCGAAAACAAGTCAGACGAATTTCTAACTTGCAATGGGATTATGTGATTGAAACCGCTGAAATACTGGCAGAAGAAGACCCTGCTCATCACGAGCGCACCTTGTTTATCATGAATGCCCTACTAGGTATGTATTTACGGATTTCAGAATTGGTTGCAGATGAAAGATCGGCTCCCGTCATGGGCGACTTCATTAAAGACGCGGATGGCCATTGGTGGTTTAAGGTTCT
>CAXBGJ010000230.1:0-5550 GCA_963975045.1 uncultured Marinomonas sp.
AGCGAGAATACTTACCGGCTTAATTTTTATATTCCTAAAGAACTCATCTATTTTGATGGTCACTTTGAGAACAATCCCATTTTACCCGGCATTGCTCAAACACATTGGGCCCAGCATTATGGCAGAGAAGTATTTGCTTTCAAGGGGCGCTTTAGTCGCTTAGAGGCCGTTAAGTTTCAGAGTGTTATTTTCCCAGATTCTAAAGTGACATTAACATTGGAATACCATCCCATTAAAGGGAAGCTAGCCTTTCAATATATATCAGAAAAAGGAGTGCATTCTAGTGGAAGAGTCTGCTTTGAATAATCCGTTCAAACCGGCAATCGTTATCCCGGTCTACAACCATGAAGACGCCATCGAAAACACGCTAAAACAGGTGCTTGAATATGGCTATCCGGCTGTATTAGTAGATGATGGTAGCGGCGCTAAATGTCGGGAAGTGTTAGAACAATTGGCTGAAAAATACCGGAGTCAGGTTTACCTCGTCCAGCTCGATACCAATAGTGGTAAAGGGGGCGCCGTGAAAGCCGGTATGCGTTTTTTACTGGACCAAGGCTTTAGTCATGCTCTACAAGTGGATGCAGATGGGCAACATAATATTAGCGACTTGCCTATTTTTATGCAGGCCGCGGAAAAAGAGCAAGAAAGCCTGATTTGCGGATGCCCTATTTATGACCACAGCGTCCCGAAACACCGCTATTACTGCCGTTATTTTAGCCACGTATGGGTATGGATAAATACGCTGTCTTTCTCTATTAAAGACTCGATGTGTGGCTTTCGAGTTTACCCCCTGGTTAAGATCTGCAAGCTAATAGATCGTGCCTCTTGTGGTAACCGTATGTCATTTGATACCGAAGTTGTCGTACGTTGGGTCTGGTCTGGCCATAAAATAAAGAACATGCCGACCAAAGTTATCTATCCAGAAAATGGGGTTTCTCATTTTAATGCCATAAAAGACAATGTATTGATCAGTTGGATGCATACACGTTTATTTTTTGGCATGCTTTGGCGTTCGCCTGCTTTGTTATGGAATAAACGACATGGATAAGCAGCCTAAGCATTGGTCAACAATCACTGAAACAGGAACGGTTTTCGGCATGCGTATCCTATTGATGTGCTACCGATTATTTGGCCACAAAGGCTTCCGTCTACTTCTTGCGCCCGTCATTGTGTATTTTTATTTTAGAAAACACGCTACCCGAGCGGCGTCCAAAGAATACCTACAAAAAATCACCCCTTTTTTACCCGAACATAAGCGCAAAAAACTCACACCTTTTCGCCACTTTTGGATGTTTGGTGAAGTGTTATTGGATAAATTCTTGGTCTGGATGGGGAAAATCAAACCTCAAGATGTTGTCTTTGAAACCCCAGACACTTTTCAAAAAATCGAAGCCTCGAAACTTGGCGGTATCATTGTTGTATCACACCTTGGTAACACTGAAATTTGCAGTGCCCTTGCACATCAATTACCCGATATTAAAGTTACTATGCTGGTTTATACCCAGCATGCACAAAAATTTAACAAGATGTTACAGCGCACAAACGCCAATGCCACCATTAACCTAATCCAAGTAACGGACATGTCTCCGGCAACAGCAATGATTCTTTCTGAGCGCGTTGCCGCAGGGGAATTTGTCGTTATCGCAGGGGATCGAACACCGGTTAATAATGGAGGGCGCGTTTCTATTGTAGACTTTCTTGGGGCTCAAGCCGCGTTGCCGCAAGGCGCGTTTATATTAGCGAGTTTGTTACGTTGCCCGGTGTATTTGATGTTCTGTTTAAAACAGGACTCTGCTTATCATATTTACATGGAAACCTTTTCGGAGAAGCTCTCTTTTGCTCGAAAAGAACGAGAACAGAAGCTAGAAGAAGCCGTGACGCTTTACGCTAAACGCTTAGAATATTATTGCCAGTTAGCACCGTTACAATGGTTTAATTTTTTCCCCTTTTGGCACGTGGAATCAAAAGACCAGCAGGCGTTAATAAACAACCGTGACGCATAGTTTTGTCTTCAATGGCGGCAGGATAAAGTAATGATAGACGTTGAAATAGAATTAGAAATACCTTTTCATGACGTAGATGCTATTCGAGTAGCTTGGCATGGACATTATGCCAAATACATGGAAATAGCCCGCTGTAAACTAATGGACAAAATCAACTACAGCATCGTCGAAATGGAAGCCAGCGGCTACGTTTGGCCAGTCATAGACATGCGCATTCGTTACGCTCATCCATTAATATTTGGACAAAATTTCAAAGTTCGAGCAACGTTAACCGAATGGGAAAACAGACTAAAAGTGGACTATGTCTTTTTTGATGCCAAAACGGATAAGCGCTTAACAAAAGCCTATACCATTCAAGTGGCGGTTGAAAAAGCATCCGGTGAAATGCAATACGCTTCTCCTCCCATTCTCCTTGAAAGACTAGGCGTCTCTATATGAGAAAAATTTTCCTCGGTATTATTTTTTCTGTGCTAAGCATCTCAGTATTCGCCAATAATTTGGATGACTTGAAAGCGCTTACAACAACCCCTGAAAAACTGTCAGGAACGTTTTCACAAAGTAAATATTTAGCGCAATTAGAAACCTCAATAAATTCTTCTGGGTCGTTCAATTATATACGCGATAAAAAAATTGTCTGGCATACCTTAACACCAATCAATAGCACCTTAGAGCTCACGCCAAAGTCGATGTTGAGTTATCAAGATGGTGTACAGGTTAACAAACTTGATTCGGATACCAATCCGGTTGTCGCGGTGTTTAGTGACATTTTTTTTGGGGTTATGACCGCTCAATGGCAAATATTAGAAGCGTACTTTTCTATTAGCGCGGAGGTTTCTGATGGCCAGTGGAAAGCAACACTTGTCCCCGTAGATGAGAGTATTGGTGGATTTATTAGTAAGGTAATGCTGGAAGGTGATAAGTACTTACAACAAATCACCCTGTATGAACCAGAAGGGAATATCACTCACATTACGTTTGATAAATTGCAGCAAAAATGAAAATGAATTTTAAGTTAGGCGCTCTCGTTTGGGCCATTATAATTCTTGTGATTTGTATTTTCGCCGCATTAAAACAAACGGCCGTTGATACCAGTATCATGGCGTTATTGCCAAAATACGACCAAAAACCTTTGGTCAACGAGCTGCAAGAGCAACAAACAGCAGAGTATGCCAACCATGTGTTTATTATGGTATCGGCAGATAATAAGCAAAGTGCTCGGTCTGCCGTTAACACCATTTCATCAGAATTAGACGTACTTGTTGGCATCGCAGACCTTGACCGATCAGTTGATTCGGCTAGTACGCAAATGGACGCTCTGTATCCATTTCGTTTTGCTTTATTAAGCGATTCTGTCACTAAAAAACTGCAAATAAAAGATTACGAAGGTCCATTTCAATCAGCATTAAATGCGCTATTTTCGCCTATTGGAGCGGGAAAAGCAGACCCAATAAAAGATCCGTTCTTTTTGTATTCCGATATGCTGTTGGAGCAAAAAATAAACATTCAGGTAAAAGCAGAAGACACCCTGTTACGTTTAACCAATGTCGAAAAACCGAGTTATCTTTTAGTATTAGAATTGCATAAAAACCCTTTCGATTTGCCCACACAAGACCAGGTAATGCCGGTGCTGAAGAAGATCCAGCAACACATGGGCGAACAAGGTATCCGTGTTTCCTATTCCGGTTTATTACTGCACGCAGCGAAAGGAGCGGAGCAAGCTAAATTCGAAATTTCAACCATTGGACTAGGCTCTCTTCTGGGCATCGTTTTAATCATTTTATTGGTTTTTCGTCGTATTGTTCCGTTATTTCAAGTGTTACTTCCCGTCATGGTTGGCTGCTTGGTTGCAGTGGCTGTTACCTGTTTATGGTTTGAGCGAATACATTTAATCACCATCGCTTTTGGTGCAGGGTTAGTTGGCGTTGCGGTTGATTATTCTATGCATTTTGTCTGCGAAAGTTACCTATATACGGGGGCCACTGTCGTACGTAAGCTCTTTTCGGGATTGTTATTGGGGCTGATTTCCAGTGTATTGGCTTATGGTGGCTTAGCGTTAACGCCCTTCCCAGGCTTACAGCAAATAGCGGTCTTTTCAGCCACCGGCTTGATTGCGGCTTGGTTAACGGTCTTACTGTTTTTACCGTTAATGACCACACAGAACGCATCGAAAAATAAACAACGCCCACTGCCCGCCGCTCTCATCTTGAATCGCTGTAAAGACGCTTTTCCAACATTAGACAAGCACCCCAAAATGGCGAGCGTATTGGTCATTACGGTAGGTTTTATCTCTGTCGGTTTGTTTTTTTTGGCAACGCCACAAGACAGTGTGCGATTACTACAAACGTCCCCGCCTGCTTTATTACAAGAAGATCAAAGAGTACAGCAAGCATTAGGTAATAGCGTCAATTCTGCTTTTTTGATCGTATCTGGAAGTAGCCGTGAAGCGATGTTAGAAAATGAAGAGCAGTTTCGGCAACGACTAGACCCATTGGTGCAAAACGATAGGTTAGCCGGTTATCAGGCCATCAGTCAGTCATTGCCATCGTTGCAACGCCAACGACAAAACATTGCCTTAGTGGCGCAATTGTACCAAGCCAAACTTGATGCTTATGCTCATGCCATAGGATTATCCGATTCACAAAAGACATTGGCTTATCAGAGTTTACAAGAAAATCAACAAACCTTATCCCCTGAAACATGGTCAGCACTAGCGATGAGTGCGCAATGGCAAGGTGCATTGGAACCTCGATCAACGGGTGAATACGCCTCAGTCATTAGGTTACAAGGACATTTGTCGGAGGCGACCATTCGTCAATTACAAGCAGACGCCACCGCTGATAACAATATTAACTATGTTGACCAGGTCGCTGGCATTAGCACGACCTTGTCTCAATACCGCACCAAGGTTACAGAGTGGCTGTTCATTGCTTATGGCATCATAACGGTGCTGTTATTTTTCCGCTATCGACTTGATATATGGAGAGTCATGTTGCCGCCTATCACAGGCTCGATTATTGCTTTGTCATGCGCGGTATTGATTAACGGTGGGTACAATATTTTTAACCTGGTTGCTCTGATGTTAGTGTTTGGAATCGGACTCGATATGGGTATTTTTTTACAAGAGTCTCGAGGCGGTGTACACACTTGGTTAGCGGTGTCACTGTCAACGCTAACCAGCCTGCTCGCCTTTGGTCTATTGGCACTGAGCCAAACCCCCGTTCTATACCATTTTGGTATCATCGTTTTACCTGGGCTATTAGTTATTTGGCTGTTATCCCCTTTAATGCAAACCAGTCAATTGGAGACACGATAAATGGAAAAACCACGACGTTGTTATGATGTGGTAGTGATTGGAGCTGGCCCAGCCGGTGCGGTAGCTTCATCAATATTATCGGAAAAAGGTTATCGAGTATTAGTATTAGAAAAACAACATTTCCCTCGCTTTTCAATTGGCGAAAGCCTATTGCCTCAATGCATGGAGATTCTAGAATCTGCGGGAATGCTTCAAGCAGTGGTTGAGGCAGGGTTCCAATACAAAAACGGGGCC
>CAXBGJ010000231.1:0-5507 GCA_963975045.1 uncultured Marinomonas sp.
TGATCATTTTTTGATCTTTGGAGATGTGTAATGGCGACTAGCATAGCGTTAAAGACTGCAAAACAGTCAGAAGATCCAATGTTGCAGTGGGTAACTTTTCGCTTAGAGAATGAAATCTATGGCGTAAATGTTATGCAAGTAAAAGAGGTTTTGCGTTATTCTGAGATAGCACCAGTTCCAGGTGCGCCTAATTTTGTATTAGGTATCATTCATTTGCGCGGTACGGTTGTTACCGTCATAGATACCTGCCAGCGATTTGATTTACCTTCGGGCGAAATCACAGATGCGACGCGTATCATGATCTTGGAAGTGGAAGGTCATGTTATTGGAATCCTGGTCGATGCTGTGTCTGAAGTGGTTTATCTTCGCCAGTCTGAAATTGAAGCATCACCAAATGTTGGTAATGATGAATCCTCTAAGTTTATCCAAGGGGTTTGTCATAAAAATGATATTTTATTGATTCTTGTCGATCTTGATAAGCTGTTATCAGAAGATGATTGGTCTGAAGTAGGATCAATGTAAGTAACTAAGGTAGTTGTACTAGATGGAATCTCAATGGTTATTTAACCTTCTTCTGATGCTTCAATTTGTGATCTTGATTGCTGTTGTCGTATGGGCCTTTCGACTGTCAAAAAGTCTAAAGCAAACGAAGCGTCAGCACGCAGAAGCGGAGTTGAATCAAAAAAAACAAGTTCAAGTACTTGCCTCAGGCTCAATCGGGATGGGGCGGCGCTTAGTCGCTATTGAGAAAAAGCTAAACCTTGCTGTTGAAAAGCAATCTGAAATTTTGTCAAAAGAAGGTGGTGTGTCATACAATCGCGCTATGGAACTTTTGGGGATGGGGGCTACTATTGATGATTTGGTCTCTAAATGCGGCCTCATTCGAGCAGAAGCAGAATTGATTAGTTTATTAAAACAAGAGTCTCATAAAAATTCAGATTACCATTGATGGTTCTTGATATTATGTGCGAAAGCGATGATTTCAGCGACCGCCAAGTATAAAGATTCTGGGATTTCTTCTCCTAATTCCAAAGTGCTGAGCATTTCAACCAATTCAGGACTTTGGTGCAATACCACATCGTTTTCTCTTGCGACTTCCATTATTTTTTCTGCAAGCAGGCCACTGCCTTTGGCTGTAACGGTTGGGGCTGTGTTGTAATCGTACTTTAACGCGATCGCTTTTTGCATTATGTTCTCACATCGATTAAAGATTGAGTTTTGATTGAATCATTCTTTTCTTCTCTGTCTAGCTTTGATTGAAAAGTGTCCAGCCTTTCAATATCAATGTCTTTATCCATTAATTGTTGTTTTAGTGTGGGTAGGTTTTTTTGTAATTTCTGTACTGTTTCAGGGTCTTCTGCCGCAAAGATAATACCTACTTTATTGGCTTGAATGCTTGCTCTCGCATCAAACCTTCCCGTTTCTTCGAAATCAAACTTCAATTTTACTAGCCAGCGCCTGTCCTGTTTCGGATCGTCTTTTGTGCTTGAATCTTGGTTTATTTCTATTCGAGTTAAATGATGAGTTTGGCCGTCTTTTATAGGAAGCTCTATGTGCAAAGGATAATGAGTTGAGCCTATTTGTGTTGGATCTGTCATATGTCTTAGCTGATTCGTCGTAATGCGTTCAATGGCATTAGCGATTTGTTCAGTCGGAATATTATTGCCTGCAGCATTACCGAGGCGCAATACACCAGTACTTTCTTGTATGTCTTTTAATCGTTCTAGATTGAGCTTTAAGTCGACAGGTAACTGCAATTTATTGTCATTTAATAGTAGTGATTCAGAAAACAAACCGCTGGATTGGATGGCTTGTTTCATTGTTTCTGGTGAAGCGGTTAATGTGGCTAAATTAGGTAAACTTTGCACCAGCTGTTTGAGTGCTTGCTCTGTCTTTGGAGGCAGAGTTGAGGGCGATGCTTCATTGAGCGTCTGTAATTGCTTAACGAGTTGAGACATATCATTGAATGACAGTTGCTTTGGTAGGCTTTGTTTTAACGCATCTAGTTGAGGCGTCGTTGTCGTGCTCAAATTGGCTTTTGGTGGTAACGCTTGTAGATTGTTATTTGCATCGACAAGAACTCGAATAACATCGCCTTTTTTTAGTGCCGTCTGGCTAATAATAGGGAACTCTGTCTTACCGTCAGTGACGGTGACGAGCTGATTCTTACTCAGCATATTGTTTGTTGGTGGCGTATCAATTTTTTGTGTGTTGTTTTGCCGTGTATTGATGACCTGAGTATTTGCCGTTTGAATTTTAGTTGTAGGCGAATTAGTTGCTTGAGTATTTTCTTTGAGGTGACTAAGTGGTTGCTGAGTGATATTTGACTGAGAATTAATGGTCTGAGCGCTTGGGGTCGTGTTTGTGGAAGTTGGTGTTGAAACAACGGTTAAATTCATGACTCTAGACGCCAATATTAAATTTTCTATTGGTTTTGTTTGAGAAGAGGGTGGGTTCGATTCCATTGGGCGCGACGACGGTGTCAGACGTGAAGATGTTTCGGCTGGTGCCGTCAAACTTGCTTGGGTTTGACTGGTTTTATGTAATTGAGCATTGGTCATGTCGTTAATGCTAATAGGTGTGCCGGTGTTGATCAAAGTGAATGGTTGCTGGAGACTTGAAGCATGCAAAAGTTGAACGGGTTTGCCTTGAAAGTTAAGTGTCTCACTGCCTTGAAATTTGATTAAGCTTAAATTTTCTATGAGTTTGATTTCGCTGCTCAGCTTCGCGAGTGTACCTGCATTGCCTAATGTGACATTGCTGCTGACATTACTCTGCTTGCCTGATGATGGGTTAAGCATAGATTGGATGTCAGAGATCATGTAGCCTGCCTATTGGTTCGTTATTTCAGAAAGATTCTCATATAATGAGCGAGCTTTATTTTTACCAAATAATGGTTATGTTGACCTTTATATCGGCCGGACTGGATAAATCTTTTGCACTCTTATGTTTCTTTAACAATATCAGACCTTTGGATTGAACGTGACGAAAGAGACCTGTGTAAAGGGCTTTCTTTTGAGGTTCATTCAGGTGACGTGCTTCGGGTCTTGGGTGAGAACGGCGCGGGCAAAAGTTCTTTGTTAAAAGTGATAGCAGGTGTGATTACGCCATTAGAAGGGCAAATACACTATTCGGGAAAAGATGTGACGCAAGATCGCAGTTTGTTGCAGGAAAATACGCTTTATATTGGCCATTTCGGCGGAGTGAAGCGTCTTTTAACCGTTGAGGAGAACCTTCGATGGTATTGTCCAACTGTCTTGTCAAGCGAGTTAGAGTCTACGTTAACACATTTAGGCTTGCTGTCTTTCCTCGATTCACCAGTGCAAACTCTATCTGCAGGGCAAGTTAGGCGCGTGGCGTTGGCTCGTTTATGGTTGAGCAAAAAAACACTTTGGCTGCTTGATGAACCTTTTGCGTCTTTGGATGACAAAGGCATTGTCATATTAGAAGATCATATTCGACAGCATGTCTCTTTAGGTGGTTTGGTCGTGCTAACAACACATCAAAATTTACGCTCTATTTCTTCTCGTGATGTTGTTTTGTCGCTATGACTTATACCTCTTTTTTGAAATCTGAACTTTTAGTGTTGTGGCGTCGAAAACAAGATGTGGTTAACGCGGTGTTGTTTTTTATTTTGGTGGTGGCGTTGTTTCCCATTGGTGTAAATTCGTCACCTGAGTTCTTGTCTCCTGCATCAGGTGGCATTATTTGGTGTGCGGCCGTGTTGGCTATTTTGATGGCAATAGAAGGAGCCTTTAAAGAAGATTATCTTGATGGCTCCTTGGAGCAATTGGTGGTCAGTGGTTTGTCTTTGCCATTATTGATGTTACTCAAAGTCATCGCGTTATGGGCGAGTGTGGTTATACCGTTACTGCTGGTTATGCCATTATTGAGCGAAATGTTGTCTTTACCAAGTGGGGCCTTTTGGGTGTTGATTATGACATTACTTGTGGGAACCCCCTGTTTATTTTTTATTGGTATTATTGGCTCAGCTTTAACCGCATCGTTAAAACAAAGTGCCATGTTGGTGATGCTGTTGATATTGCCGTTTTATTTCCCCATCATTATTTTTGCAACCTCAGCTGTTCAAGCGGCTCAAGTGGGTTTGCCTTATTCAGGGCTGTTGGCCATGTTGCTGGCGATGTCTTTGTTATCTTTAGTGGTTTCGCCTTTTATGACGGCGATTGCGATAAAAGCGAGTGTTAACTGATGCGCTGGGTGTGGTTTCATAAGTTGGGTTCGCCAAAATATTTTTATTTTTGGTCTAAACCGTTGGCGTTACCGTTATTTTTTTTAGGTTGTCTTTGTCTTGCTGTTGGGTTTGTCTGGGGGCTTGCTTTTGCTCCGGCTGATTATCAGCAAGGTAACAGTTTTCGTATTATTTATATTCATGTGCCTGTGGCGATATTGGCTCAATCTTGTTATTTCGCCTTAGGCGTTGCGGGCTTTGTTTATCTTGTTTGGCAAATGAAAATAGCCCCTATTTTTATTCAATCGATGGCGCCTATTGGTGCAGTGATGGCTCTTATCGCTTTGGTTTCTGGTGCTATTTGGGGGAAACCTACTTGGGGCACCTGGTGGATATGGGACGCTAGGTTGACGTCTGTATTGGTACTGTTTTTATTGTATATGGGGATTATTGCACTGCAAAATGCCTTAGAAGACCTAGTGTTAGCCAACAAAGCAACGGCTGTCGTTAGTGTGGTTGGACTGATTAATTTGCCGATTATCAAGTATTCGGTGGTGTGGTGGAATACATTGCATCAGGGTGCAACCTTTACTTTGATGGAAAAACCGGCGATGCCGGCAGTAATGTGGATTCCGTTGCTAATTTGTGTTGTGGGGCTTTATTGTTTTGTGGCGGGTTTGGTTCTGTGGCGAATGCAGTCTGAGATAATGCGGCGTGAACACCGATCAAGCTGGGTTAAACAAGAGGTAATGTACAACAATGGCTTTTGATACGTTTTTCGATTTTTTAGCGATGGGCAGGCATGGTTCGTATGTGTGGTCTGCTTATGGGTTTAGTATGTTTGCCTTAATAGCGCTGACGTGGAATACCTTGGCTAAACGTCGCAAGATACGAGACACGCTTGTTAAACGCTATTTGAGGAATCCAACGCGCTCATGAACCCAGTAAGAAAAAAACGCCTGTTGGTTATCATAGTGATCGCCATTATCTTGAGTGCTGCCACCGGATTGGTGATGTATGCCCTACAGCAAAATATCAACTTATTTTATTCACCTTCTCAGATTGCGACGGGTAAAGCGCCTCATAATACCAATATTCGAGCCGGTGGCATGGTGGTGGCAGGCAGTGTAAAGCGTCATTCAGAAACGCTTTACGTGTCCTTTGACGTAACGGATTTCCAACATAAGGTTACCATTACCTATCAAGGTATCTTACCGGACTTGTTTAGAGAAGGTCAGGGAATTGTCGCTCAAGGTAAGTTGGACAACGAAGGCGTTTTTCAGGCTGATCAAGTGCTGGCTAAACACGATGAAAATTA
>CAXBGJ010000232.1:0-5500 GCA_963975045.1 uncultured Marinomonas sp.
CCTTTCTCTACGTCATCAATGGATCGAATCACTTGTTTGTCTTTCGAGGCGATGGCGTAGCCGCGGGATAAGGTGTTTAGCGGGCTGACGAGGTTGAGTTTCTCGATGACTCGGGCAAAGGCGGTTTGTTTGTTCGCTAAGGTGTTGCTTAAAGCGCGGGCAAGACGAGTGTCGATGTTGATGAGTTTTTGTCTGTCTTGAACGATTCGTCGAGTTGGACTATTTCTTTCCAGACGATGTGCCAGATTTGCCGTTTGCGTTTGTTGCTCTGAGACTTTGCGCTGCATGCTTTGCTGTAAGCGGCGTTTTAGTTGGTCTAGTTGCGTTTGTTGTTGCTCGATGCGTTCTTTTGGGTGACGAATGCGCTTGATCATAAAGTCGAGCTGCTGCTGACCTTGTTCGAGAATGCGCGACATGCGACGAACCAGTTGTTTTTCTTGTTGCTCAATTTGTCGAAGTAGTTGGTTGCGATCTGGGCTGAGCAGTTCGGCGGCGGCGGTTGGTGTGGCGGCGCGAACGTCGGCAACGAAGTCGGTAATGGTAAAATCTGTTTCATGACCAACCGCTGAAACAATGGGCGTTTTTGCGTGAAAGACGGCACGTGCTAGGGCTTCGTCGTTGAAGCTCCATAAATCTTCCAGTGAACCGCCACCACGACCCAGTACGATGGCATCGAAATGTCCGCTGTCGTCGGCTCGTTGTAGTTGTCTTAGAATGTTTTTCGCGGCGTCTTGCCCTTGTACTAACGAGGGTAAGATCGTCAGTTCTGTTAAAGGAAAGCGTCTGCGGAAGGCAATGATCATGTCTCGAACGGCCGCGCCGATGGGCGAGGTGATGATGGCAACGCGTTCAGGTTTGGTTGGCAGTGGTTTTTTGTGCTTGGCGTCGAACAAACCTTCAAGCTGTAAGCTGGTTTTGAGTCGTTCGAACGCTTGTTGTAATGCACCTTCGCCAGCGGATTCCATACTTTCGACGCTGAGTTGGCAATCGCCTCGCGGGCCGTAAAAAGTGACACGAGCGCGCAGTCGAACCATGTCGCCGTCTTTTGGTCGAAAGCGTACCGCGCTGTTTTTGCCTTTGAACATGGCGCAGCGAATTTGAGCTTTGTCGTCTTTGAGGGAAAAATACCAATGTCCTGAGCCAGGTTTGGCCAGATTCGAAATTTCACCTTCGACTAAAATCCACGGTAAACTGGCTTCAAGTAACTGTTGTATTTGTCTATTTAGTTGCGAGACGCTAAACGCGGTTTCTTGTGAGGCAGAAGTTGTAAAGTTTTTCATCAATCTCTCGTGGTTTTGATTTACCGAATGCAACTAAAGGCGTAGAATTACTTGCCATCTTAACACCCTTGTTGGCATTGGAAACTCCCCATTATGTTACGAATCGTGCAAGAAGCTTTAACGTTTGACGACGTATTGCTTATCCCCGGCTATTCCGAAGTTCTTCCTAAGGATGTTAGCCTCAAAACGAAAATCACTAAAGACATTGAGCTAAATATTCCGCTTACGTCTTCGGCGATGGATACCGTTACTGAACATCGCATGGCGATTGCTCTGGCTCAAGAAGGTGGCATAGGCATTGTTCACAAAAACTTGACCATTGAAGAGCAAGCTCGTGAAGTGCGTCGTGTTAAAAAATTCGAAAGTGGCATCGTTCGTGATCTTGTTACCATCAATCCTGAAGCGAGCGTTCAAGAGCTAATGGATTTGACGGCAGCGAATAACATCTCAAGTGTGCCTGTGGTTCAAGGCAGCGATCTTGTTGGTATCGTAACAAGTCGTGATGTTCGTTTTGTTAAAGATTACGATAAAAAAGTCTCTGATATTATGACACCAAAAGACCGTCTTGTTACGGCGCTTGAAGGTGCTTCATCTGGTTCTATCCGTAAGTTACTTCATGAAAACCGCATTGAAAAAGTGCTTATCGTAAATGAGCAGTTCGAATTGCGTGGCATGGTGACGGTAACGGACTTTAATAAAGCGACGACTTTCCCTCATGCTTGTAAAGACGATCAAGGTCGTTTGCGTGTCGGTGCGGCGGTTGGTACAGGCGCAGATACTGGCGACCGAGTGAAAGCTTTGTCTGACGCTGGTGTTGATATCATTGTTGTTGATACGGCGCATGGTCATTCTAAAGGCGTTATTGATCGCGTTCGTTGGGTAAAAGAAAACTTTCCTCACATTCAGGTTATCGGCGGCAATATCGCGACGGCTGAAGCGGCAATTGCGCTTGCTGATGCGGGCGCTGATGGCGTGAAAGTGGGTATCGGTCCTGGCTCTATCTGTACAACTCGTATTGTTACTGGGGTTGGTGTTCCGCAAATTAGTGCGGTTGCTAATGTGGCTGAAGTAATGAATCCTCGCGGTATTCCTGTTATCGCGGATGGCGGTGTGCGTTTTTCTGGTGATATCAGCAAAGCGATTGCGGCTGGCGCTAGTGTTATCATGGTTGGTGGTATACTGGCTGGTACGGATGAAGCGCCAGGTGAAGTGGTACTTTTCCAAGGTCGTTCATTTAAAGCTTACCGTGGCATGGGCTCGCTAGGTGCGATGTCTCAATCTCAGGGCTCGAGCGATCGTTACTTCCAAGATTCCAGCAGTGTGGAAAAATTGGTTCCAGAAGGCATTGAGGGCCGAGTACCATCAAAAGGCCCAATGGCGGCCGTTGTTCATCAGTTGATGGGCGGGGTTCGCTCTTCAATGGGTTACACTGGCTCGCCAGATGTTGAGACGATGCGTACGAAAGCGCAGTTCTCAAAAATTACGGGCGCAGGTATTCGTGAAAGTCACGTTCATGATGTGACGATTACAAAAGAGGCGCCGAATTATCACGCGGGCTAACCTCGAGATAATTTGACACTGAGATGGGGCGTACAACACGCCCCATCTTTATTTATTGCTCTTACTACTTATTGATTACTTCTACGCAAAAAAGACTTGGTTCTTTTAGGTAGAGTGAAAGGAATGGCTAATAATGTCGCAAGATATCCACGCTCATAAAATTCTTATTCTTGATTTCGGTTCTCAGTACACTCAGCTGATTGCACGCCGTGTGCGTGAAATTGGTGTTTATTGTGAAGTTCGTGCTTTTGATATGGAAGATCAAGAGGTTATCGACTTCAATCCAAAGGGCATCATCCTAGCGGGTGGTCCTGAATCCGTGCCTGAGCCAGGTTCTCCTCGTGCTCCAGAAGCGGTATTCACATTGGGCGTGCCGGTATTTGGTATTTGTTACGGTATGCAAACCATGGCTGAGCAGTTGGGTGGCAGAGTCCAAGGTTCTGAGGTTCGTGAGTTTGGTTACGCGCAAATTCGTAAACACGATGGTCCTGCTTTATTTGATGGTATTCAGGATCATGTTGCGAATAATGGTGTTGCGTCATTAGATGTGTGGATGAGCCACGGTGATAAAGTGGTTGAGATGCCAAAAGACTTTATCTTGATGGCATCGACAGAAAGTTGCGCTATCGCAGCGATGGCGAATGAAACGAAACATTTCTACGGTGTGCAATTCCACCCTGAAGTAACGCACACGCTACAAGGTGGCGCGATCTTAACGCGTTTCATCGTGGATATTTGTGGTTGTGATACGTTATGGACACCGGCGAACATTGCCAGCGATGCTATCGAAAGGATGCGTGAGCAAGTGGGCGATAAGCAAGTTTTATTAGCACTGTCTGGCGGTGTGGATTCTTCCGTTGTGGCAGCGTTACTTCATAAAGCAATTGGCGATCAATTGACCTGTGTTTTTGTTGATAACGGCTTGCTTCGTTTGAATGAAGGCGATCAGGTGATGAAGATGTTCGCAGATAACATGGGCGTGAAAGTGATCCGTGTTGATGCCGAAGATCTTTTCTTAGGGCGTTTGAAAGGCGAAGCCGATCCTGAAGCGAAGCGTAAAATCATTGGCAACAGCTTTATTGAGATTTTTGATGAAGAATCATCAAAGCTAAATAATATTGAGTTTCTTGCTCAGGGTACGATTTATCCTGATGTGATCGAATCAGCGGCGTCTAAAACGGGTAAAGCACACGTTATCAAATCTCATCACAATGTTGGTGGTTTGCCTGATGATATGAAGATGGCGTTGGTTGAGCCGCTTCGCGAGTTGTTTAAAGATGAAGTGCGTAAACTGGGTGTAGCGCTTGGGTTGCCACACAGTATGGTTTATCGTCATCCGTTCCCAGGGCCAGGCCTTGGTGTTCGTATCTTGGGTGAAGTGAAAAAAGAGTACGCAGACATTCTTCGTCGTGCCGATGCTATCTTCATTGAAGAGTTACGCAGATCTGGTTGGTACGACAAGACGAGCCAAGCGTTCGCGGTTTTCTTGCCAGTTAAATCGGTTGGTGTTGTCGGTGACGGTCGCCGCTATGAATATGTAGTGGCACTGCGTGCAGTTGAAACCATCGATTTCATGACCGCACGTTGGGCGCACCTTCCGTACGAGTTGCTGGAAACCGTGTCTGGTCGCATCATTAATGAGATCGAGCACATTTCTCGTGTGACTTACGATGTTTCTTCTAAGCCACCTGCGACAATTGAGTGGGAATAATTTTTACTCAATAAATGATCTAATGAAACGGCTCTCTTTATCGTAAAGAGGGCCGTTTTTATTTGTATTGATTTCAATAAAATAGTGGAGCGTTGTTGTGAAATTTCCAACTCCTTTAATAGAAGGGAAATTGATAAAGCGTTATAAACGGTTTTTATCAGATATCCAGTTGCCGAATGGCGACGTCGTCGTTGCTCATTGCCCGAACACGGGGTCGATGAAGCGCTGCCAGCAAGATGGTGCTCGGGTTTGGTTGTCTAAGAGCAATAACCCGAAACGCAAGCTGGCTTATACGTGGGAGTTGGTCGAGGTGGATGAAAAGTATCTGGCTTGCATTAATACGGGTTATCCGAACAAATTGGTGGGTGAGGCGATTGCCAATGGTGCTGTCAAAGAGCTTGTTGGTTATAAAGAGCAGAAAGCAGAGGTCAAATACGGTCAAAATAGCCGAATCGATTGGCTGCTGACGGAGGCGGATGGTCGTAAGTGCTATGTCGAGGTGAAAAACGTTACTTTATTAGAAGAAGATGGGCGTGGTTATTTTCCTGATGCGGTAACAGAGCGTGGGCGCAAGCATTTGTATGAGTTGGCAAACATGGTAGAAGAAGGGCATCGCGCGGTTATGTTCTTTTGTGTGAGTCATACAGGTATCGATTCTGTTACGCCTGCAGCGCATATTGATGAAAAGTATGCAAAAGCATTTGAAGACGTTGTCGCTAGAGGGGTTGAGGTGTTGGCTTATAATGTAACAATTAACAAAAATGAGATGACGGTTTCAGCTCGTATTCCTGTGTTAATGCCTGCATTTGATTAGATAATAATCAAATACTACCAAATTAGATCATTTATCGAACGATGTTGTTTTTATTTAGAATTAATTAAAAGAATTAGCTGAAAAGGGTTGCACAAAATCTGTAGATCCTTAATATACGCCCTCGCTGACACGGAC
>CAXBGJ010000233.1:0-5385 GCA_963975045.1 uncultured Marinomonas sp.
TTGTCTAGTAAGTTGCTATTGAACGACTTGACCTATCGATTAATGGCAGAAAAGACACTTGAATTGGCCAAAGATCAGCCTGGTTATCTTTGTGCTGAATATGGTGCGGGCGAAATGGATTTGCTAATGACCTATTGGGAAACCCGAGAAGCAGCAGAGGCTTGGTTGAACCATGATATTCAGCGAAGAACCTTATCCATTGGTGAGAATTTTTGGTATGAAGAATACTCTTTAAAATTGTTTAAAGTGATGGGAGATGTATCCTTTAAGCGCAAGCCTAACCAAGATTTGCATGCTTCACGTTTTCCTCGGATTGTTACTAAGAGGGGAGTGTTGAAGATATTAGATGAAGCACAAGCCCCTCTTTTTTATGATTATATTAATCAAGAAAGGCACTTCCTTACACCATGGGAACCTTTAAGAAGCGAAGGGTATTATTCCCTTGAAACCTGTCAGTTACGTGTTCGAGAAATGCGTCGAGATTTCTTGGAAGATAAAGGTATCGTGTTCTGTCTCTTGTCCCCTAATGAAGGCAAGATGCTCGCCTATAGTAATTACTCCAATATCATTCGAGGTGTCTTTCAGGCTTGTAATCTCGGCTATAGCATACGTGAGAGTGAGCAGGGCAAAGGTGTGATGCAAGAGGCGTTGAGTGCGGGTTTAGAATACCTTCATAAGGACTTTCATATTGATCGGATACAAGCAAGCTATATGCCGAGAAATGCTCGAAGCGCAGCTGTATTGCATAAATTAGGGTTTGATAAAGAAGGTGTGGCAAGAGATTATTTAAAAATCAACGGACGCTGGGAAGATCATGTTTTAACCGCATTAGTATTGCGCTAAAAGCTTTAATAAAAGAGACGTTTTTTCACTTTGTCTTTTTGAGTAATAAAACTCGTCCTTTGGTGTGTTGTTGTACAGTAACCGATAAGACGGTGATACTTTCTGTGCTTGGGTTTAAGATGGCTCTGGGGACTTTTTTAGGAATGACTTTCCCCAAATCTGGGCAGACATCAGTATGCTTTTGTTCATTGGATATATAGATAGAGCCATTCAATGGAAGGAAGTACTGAGTGGCCATTTTCTGATAATAAAGTGTTTCAGTGTAGTGGGGTGGGTATAGCTCTAAAACGATATGCTCTGAGACCCCTTTCCAGAGTGTCCAAGTCTTGATTTTGTTTCTTTCTAGTGTTGACTCAACGGTACCAGATGACACTTTTTTTAATAGATCGTCTTTTGTTATGTTGGTCGTTGATGGCAGGCGTATTAAACACAACTCTACTGTTGGACTCAGTAGTGTGATGCTATTAATGGTTAGAGCTTTTAGCCAGATGCCTTGGTGTTTTTTTAACACCGATTCTTGTTCATTTTTTGGTGTGCTTTGTTGTAAGTACAATTCACCTTTCATGATAAATAGAAAAGTGTCGGCCTGGTGGTGGTAAAATCGAGTGGGAGTGGCATTTTGAAAAAGATGTTCATGAGCAACAAAAAGATCATTTTTTTCATGGATGATAGTGCGCTTACTGGGCTCCCCAAGACTGTAGCTCGTCGGGGTGAGCGTATTGTGATCCGCTAAGTTCATAATCCAGTACCTTTTTAATAATCCAATGTTATTGAAACACGAGAATAGCGACCTTTCCATGATAATCTTACGCAGAGTGTTGCAGTGTGTTGGGGTGTTTCTTTATAGTTGAGCCCATATGTAGTTTATGAAATCCGCTTGTGTCAATAATTTACACAGGCAAACGATGTAGAAGGAAAGTTTCCTTGAGTGAGTTGTCAAATTTCGAGTCGAATGAAACCCTTTCATTAAAAGACTATACAGAAAAAGCGTACTTGAATTACTCCATGTACGTTATTCTTGATCGCGCGTTACCGCACATCGGTGACGGATTAAAACCTGTACAGCGCCGCATAATCTATGCGATGAGTGAACTGGGTCTAAAGGCCAGTGCGAAATACAAAAAATCCGCTCGTACCGTTGGTGATGTGCTTGGTAAATTTCACCCTCATGGTGACAGCGCTTGCTATGAAGCGATGGTGTTGATGGCTCAGCCTTTTTCATATCGCTATCCCTTAGTTGATGGTCAGGGTAACTGGGGCGCACCAGACGATCCAAAATCGTTTGCAGCGATGCGTTATACCGAGTCTCGATTGTCAAAGTATGCCGACTTATTATTAAGAGAAGTTAGCCAAGGCACTGTGGACTGGACCCCTAATTTTGATGGTACTTTACAAGAACCAACGGTCTTGCCATCACGTTTACCTAATTTATTATTAAACGGTACGACTGGTATCGCTGTTGGAATGGCGACGGATATTCCACCACATAATTTGCGTGAAATTGGTAGCGCTTGTATTCATCTTCTTAATAATCCAACGGCGGAATTAGACGATCTACTTAATTTTGTCCAGGGCCCTGATTTTCCAACGGGTGGCGAAATTATCACACCAAAAAGTGATATCGTTAGACTTTACGAAACAGGCAAAGGGCAGATTAAAGCCAGAGCTCGTTTTACGATTGAAGAAGGTGAAATTGTTGTAAATGAACTGCCCCATCAAGTGTCTGGTAGTAAAATATTAGAGCAAATTGCAGCGCAAATGCAGGCAAAGAAATTGCCTATGGTTGTTGATTTACGTGATGAGTCAGATCATGAAAACCCGACTAGATTGGTGATTGTTCCTAAATCTAATCGTGTTGACATTGATTCTGTCATGACGCATCTTTTTGCCTCAACAGATCTTGAAAAATCTTATCGCGTAAACATGAACGTGATTGGTTTGGATGGATTGCCTCAAGTTAAACCGCTAAAGAATTTCTTATCGGAATGGCTACGTTTTCGTATTGACGTAGTGCGCCGTCGCTTACAATTTCGCCTCGATAAAGTACTGAATCGTTTGCATATATTAGAGGGCTTATTAATTGCTTATCTAAATATTGATGAAGTCATCGACATTATTCGAACGGAAGAAAAACCAAAAATTGAGCTAATGGCTCGTTTTGGCTTAACTGACATGCAGGCTGAATCAATTCTTGAATTGAAACTGCGCCATCTAGCTAAACTTGAAGAAATACGCATCAAGAGCGAACAAGATGAGCTGGAAAAAGAACGTAAGCAACTAGAAGGTCTATTGTCTTCTGATCGCAAATTGAAAAAGCTCATTACCGATGAAATTCAAGAGGCCATCGATGCCTTTGGTGATGATAGACGAACGCCCATTGTTGCTCGCAAGGAATCTCAAGCGTTCACAGAAGAAGACTTAATGTCTAATGACCCAATTACCGTGCTTATTTCAAAACAAGGCTGGATTCGCGCTGCGAAAGGTCATGACATTGATGTTCATGGCTTAAGCTATAAATCTGGTGACGAATTTTTAGTCAGTACCAAAGGGCGCTCTAATCAAACACTTGCTCTGCTTGCTTCCAATGGCCGAACTTATTCGATTAAAGCGCACTCACTGCCTTCCGCTCGCGGACAAGGTGAGCCTATTACTGGGCGCATCTCGTTAGAGAAGGACGCCACTATTGTCTCAATGATTTTAGACAATGAAGACGCTCATTATTTGATCGCCAGTGATGCTGGCTACGGATTTGTTGCTCAACTGAAAGAGTTGTATGCAAAAAACAAAGCAGGTAAGGCAACTCTGAGTCTGCCAAAAGGTGCGCAAGTTATGGCGCCGGTGTTTGTTCAGAGTCCCGAGAAAGGTCGAGTTGTAGCGATATCGAATGAAGGACGTATGCTCGCATTTGATGTGGCTTCTTTGCCGCAAATGGCGAAAGGCAAGGGCAACAAAATGATCAGTATACCAACGGCACGTGCCGCTGATCGAGAAGAGCTAGTCGTTGCCATTGCGTGCGTTCAGCCTAATGATCTTTTGACTGCTTATGCCGGTAAGCGCTTTATGTCTTTCGCGGAAAAAGATCTAGAAGAATACCTTGGAGAGCGTGGTCGTAGAGGGTTAAAACTTCCGCGAGGCTTCCAGCGAATAGATGGGCTTGAAGTGAAAGTCGGTGAGGGTAAATTGGCTAAAGTCGATGAGCCGCCTAAACAAGATTTATTTTAATAATGGATAAATTGGCATTGAGGTCATAAGCTTATTAGCTAGATCACAATGCCCATTTATGGATAAAAGCTGAATATACTACTCACTATGTTAAGTGAATTCGCGACCAAGTAAGAGGAAACGATAATGAAAGGTAGTCAAAAAGTAATAGACAGCTTAAATGCTTTATTAGCAAATGAGTTGGCTGCAATTGATCAGTATTTTATACATTCTCGTATGTATGATGATTGGGGCTTGAATAAATTGTATGAGCGTCTCAATCACGAAATGGAAGAAGAGACTCAGCACTCAGACTGGCTTATCAAGCGAATTTTGTTTTTGGAAGGTGTTCCATGCATGACCAAACGTCGCGATTTACTGATCGGTTCTGATCTTCGTTCTATGATCTCAAATGACTTAACGCTTGAGCTAGAAGTGGTTAGCTGTGTTCGTGAAGCGATTGCGGTTTGTGAGTTAGAAGGTGATTATCAAACGCGTGAAACGCTTGAGAAACTGTTGTTTGATACAGAAGAAGATCATGTTTATTGGCTAGAGCAGCAGCTTGGTCTAATGGAAAAAATTGGCATGCAGAATTACTACCAATCTCAGATGGGTAATTAAGAGGATACTTTATGAAAGGTGATCGTGATGTTATTACCAATCTGAACAAGGTATTGGCTAACGAATTAGTTGGTATTAACCAATATTTTCTACATGCTCGTATGTTTAAAGATTTTGGTTTCAGTGCTTTAGATAAAGCCGACTATAAAACGTCTATCCAGAAAATGAAAAATGCCGATCGATTGATTGAACGTGTTTTGTTTTTGGAAGGTTTGCCAAACCTTCAAGATCTTGGCCGTCTTCGCATTGGTGAAAATAGCGAAGAGATGATTGCAGCAAATTTGGAGTTTGAGCTGGATACGCTGCCTGCACTAAAATTTGCGATTAACTTGTGTGAGCAGAAAAAAGATTTCATGAGCCGTGATACGCTAGAAAAAATCTTAGAAGAGCAAGAAGAGCAAATAGACTGGCTTGAGACTCAGCAGCATTTAATTGGTGCTTCTGGAATGGAAAACTACCTTCAATCCCAGATGTAATTGTTTGATTGTTGTGACTTAAGCAACTTGATATTGCGTTTCTGCTATTTTGATAAGCTCATTATTGAGTAGCTTTTTTGCGCATTGGCAGCACTTGCCGCATTGACTACCAATGTTGTGCTCTTTATACAGAGCACGCATGGTAGTCGCCCCTTCCTGTATAGACGCTTTGATGTCTTTGTCTGATACCTGGTTACAAATACAAACATACATAAATGAAAATCACTCGCACTAATGTTTTGAT
>CAXBGJ010000234.1:0-5374 GCA_963975045.1 uncultured Marinomonas sp.
GGGCATTGTCACTTCCAATATTTTTTGTCATCGAGCACCTTAGAACGCGCATTCTAGAGTGCGCATTCTAAGTCACTTATTTTAAGTTATTTTTTCTAAAATACTTCTCACCGGCGCAGGCAAGCCAAGCGCTAACGCTTCTTGTTGACTGAACCATTGGTATTTATCCCCTTCCATTATCCAATTAGCTGCTGCCATTTGAATTTGGCTTGGGGAAATATCCAGATGATAGTGACTAAAAGTATGTCTAAAAGATGACAAGGGTATGACAGAGCTCACCTGAGTGCTAAATCGCTGCTCAATATGCAACACTATTGACTCATCAGAGGCCAGTTCAGGCAGGCTCCATAATCCGCCCCAAATCCCCGTCTGTGGACGCTTTTCTAATAATAGCTGTTCCTGTTGATTCATTAATACCAACAACTGAATGCTCTTTTCTGGTTTGGCGGCTTTTTTTGGTTTACGGATAGGAAACTGAGTGGGATCTGGCGTTTGTCTACCTTCGCAATCGCTTTCTAATGGGCAAAGCAAGCATTGCGGTTTAGAACGAGTACAAAGCGTTGCACCTAAATCCATCATCGCTTGAGTGTAATCACCACAGCGCTCACTTGGCATGTAACTTTCAGCCAGCTCCCACATGGCATTTTCGGTTTTCTTTTCACCTGGCCAAGTGGGCACCGCATGAAAACGTGAAAGTACCCGTTTTACATTGCCGTCTAAAATCGCCGCTTGGACACCTCGGGAAATGGAGAGGATAGCCGCCGCTGTCGAGCGACCAATGCCTGGTAATTCACACACACCTTCGACACTTTGTGGAAACTCACTGTCGAATTCATCCACCAGCATTTTCGCGGCTTTATGCATATTGCGCGCTCGAGCGTAATACCCTAACCCACTCCAGTGCGCTAGAACCTCATCTTGCTCAGCCTGCGCTAACGCTTCAACGCTCGGAAACGACGCCATGAACTTATGATAATACGGAATAACGGTGGTCACTTGCGTTTGCTGCAACATGATTTCAGAAATCCAGACTCGATACGGTGTTTTATTCTCTTGCCAAGGCAACGTTTTGCGCCCGTGCTCATCAAACCACGCTAAAACACGGGGCGCAAAATTCTTAACTGGTTGCATTCATTTCTCACGATTACAGCGGTTTAATTAACCAGCGATTAAAACAAACTTTTTAATTTTTCTTTCAGCTTCTCTTTTGCTCTTTCAGCTTCGGCTTGACGCTTTTCATCAAACTCTGCTTTTAGTCGCGCTTTTTCTGCGGCTAACTTAGCCTCTAATCTGGCTTTCTCGGCTTGTTTTTTTACTTCTAATTCGGCTTTTAGTTCAGCCTCTTTTTCTTTAAGACGTGCCTTTTCAACGTCTAGTTTAAGCTTCAACTCGTCTTTCGCTAAATCGGCAAATAACGTCCCAAAACCTTTTATATCAGGGCGACATAGGCCTGCAGGGTCATCACTAAATTGCCCTTTACATACAATAGGAAAAGCCAGTTTGGTTAATTTGACATTGACACGGCATGCTTTGTCCAGCTCACTTCCCGCTATACCAACATTGGCCTGATAGTCCAAGGAAGAGTCCGGCAAAGAAACCACACCATCGCCGGTTACCTGAATACCCGCAGAACTAATTTTCAAACCCGGCGTAGAAACCTTTCCATTCACGATATGAGCAGGAAAACGCATGGTTTCAAACGGTGTATCTGGGCCGAACTGATCGTCATTAATACTTTCTTTACGTATCGCGGCAATCCCTTCACAGACGGTTTTTGTTAAATTGGTTCCCACCAAAGCACCGTTTTTAATTTCTACCAATAAGTCACCTTGCAGTGAGGACATCAGAGCATCGATTTGGTTGCCTCTCGCACTAAGATCACCGTTTAAATAGGTCGCGCCTGCGATTTTATCCATGTCCATAAAATCGACTAACAAAGGTTGAATTTGCACACCATCAATGGCAGGTGATATATCGACAACAGGTGTATTGCCTCGTACGTCCAAGCTCACTTTGGAGGTGATATCGCCCTTATACAAAGAAGCACGCAGCGGATATATTTTCACCAAACCATTAGCCTGAGTGGAATCTAACTCTATTTTGTCTATTTTTAATTTTTTGACCGTGAGACCTTCAAACACAACACCCACATGACCATTTAAGCTTCGGATCAAATCGACTGGAATCAACTCACCGACATCACTGCTATTTTGTTCTGCACCCGCTACATTAGTATTCTGTGCTGCCTCAGTAACATTATCCGCTTTGGCTGCCGCGATTTCTTCTGGGCTAGCTTCAACTGGGGTGGGAAGGTAACGGTCTACATTCAAGTTTTTACCCGCAATACTCACATCCCAACGTAGTGGGGATAAATCCACCACCGCATTGGCCTCTATTTTCGTTTCGTCCATCGTAATCGAGATAGGCTGAGCGGTAATCGAATCCAAGCTACCTTCGAAGGTAATGTTTGCTCGTGCTTTGGTCAGCGCGGTGTCATCTGACATATCCGGTATAGGCAGATTCAAGCGCGTCATCAAGTATCGTGGATTGAATTCGCCGATCGATAATACACCCGAAAATTGCGGGCTACTCAAGACTTGATAGGCTTGAATCTTGGCATCAATATTCACGCCCAACGTACTCAGAGCCAGTCCCTCCACCAAGACATTTTCTTGAGGCAAATCCAAATCAATATTGGTCGCGCTTAATTTCATCTCTATTGGACTCGTTGGTAACGCATCGCTAGACACGTCCCCAGACAACACAAGTGAGTCTAACGACAAGGATTCTCTTTCTGGAAACACCGCTAAATTCGCGTTCAACGTCGCTTTTAACTGTAATGGCGTATTCCCTTGTAAATCACTTTGTGTCAGCGCAACGTCCATGGCCATTGGCCATGCTTTATCCCACTGCACATCGTTTAGTTGTACGTTAAACGTCGCGTTAATCAATTGCTTGGTTTGTTCATCACGGTATGTGACTTGCGCGTTTTCAATGCGTAACTCATCAAGCTGGATATCAGGCAAGTTCATTGGAGTCGCACTTTCACTGGATTCCTCGACAGAAGGTGTTGTCGTTGCAGATGAAGACCCTGATTCCGCTTGAGCGTTAGAAACGCTTGACTCAGGTAAGTCCAATTGCCAGTTTCCTTGCCCCTGTGCATCTTTGTTTAAACTTGCTTTTAGGTTCACAAGATTCACTTTATTAACCTGAATCTTTTTTTCTAATAACGGCAAAATAGCCAAACCGAATTCGGCGCGATCAAACTGTAAAATTTCCGCGTCTGTACCCAACGCCACGCCAATGTTTTCAAGCTCAAGGCCAAGCCAAGGAAAGAACGACCAGTTGATATCACCGTCCAAACGTAAATTAACATTGGCTTTTTCCAACGCGACGCTTTTTAACTCATCCTTAAAGTCATTTGGATTCACAAACAGCATGACATACGCCAGCAGCACGACAATGAACGCCAATAAACTGGCAACTAATAATGAAAGTCGCTTTATCCAAACCATGAAAAACTCCTAAATGAATTAACCTAGATACAAACATTAACCCCCTCCCAACCTCCCCCTTAGCAGGGGGAGGGGTTTGGTGTTCTTACCCTTCCCAACCTTCCCAATAGTAGGCGGAAGGTTTTGCGTTCTTACACTTCTCAACTTCCCCTTAGCAGGGGGAGGAGCTTGGTGTTCTCGCCCTTCTCAACTCCCCCTTTAGTAGAAGGAGGAGTTAAAGTTCCCTCCCCTTTCTTCAAGGGGAGGGTTAGGGTGGGGTTCTTACCCTCCCCAACCTCTCCCTATATAGTAGGGGAAGATGCTTGGTGTTCTTACCCTTCTCAACTCTCCTTTTAGTAGAAGGAAGAGTTAAAGTTCCCTCCCCTTTCTTCAAGGGGAGGGTTAGGGTGGGGTTCTGCTTTTTAAAAATTACCTAATCATAGCATTCGAAGTAAGCGTTTATCGACGCAATAGAGACAAGTCATCAAAAAACACCTAGATAAAACATAGAAGCCAAAGAGCGCTCGTTCTATAATGGGCCACTTATGTTTTATTCAGTGGCGACTACTCGCCACAATCACTGCGGAGAAACCAATCAATGTCCGATCGCATTGCCAGTGTCGAGCGTAATACGCTTGAAACTCAGATCAAGGTGTCGATTAACCTAGACGGTACCGGTAAATTCAATTGCGTCACAGGCGTACCTTTTCTTGACCATATGCTTGAGCAAGTGGCACGTCATGGTTTAATTGACTTAGACATCCACGCGGTTGGCGATCTTCACATTGATGCTCACCACACGGTGGAAGACTTGGGCATTACACTGGGGCAAGCTTTTGAAATCGCTGTTGGCGATAAAAAAGGCATTAAACGCTATGGCCACGCTTATGTTCCTTTGGATGAAGCATTGTCTCGCGTCGTCATCGATTTTTCTGGTCGTCCCGGCTTAGAAATGCACGTGCCGTTTACTCGCGGTTCTGTTGGTGGTTTTGATGTGGATCTGTTCTCTGAATTCTTCCACGGTTTTATCAACCACGCGAAAGTCACGCTTCACCTAGACAACCTTCGTGGTAAGAACACACACCACCAAGCAGAGACTATCTTTAAAGCCTTCGGTCGTGCGTTACGCATGGCGTTAGAGGTTGACGAGCGTATGGCAGGCCAAATGCCTTCCACTAAAGGTTGTTTGTAGGGTTCTCTTGGTATGAGTGATAAGAGTATGAGTGACATTGTAAATTCCACGGCTGACGTGAAAAAGTCCACCGTTGCAGTCATCGACTACGGCATGGGCAACCTACATTCGGTTGCCAAGGCCCTTGAGTTCGTTGCTGATGAAAACACCAGCGTTATCGTGACCAGCGATCCCGCAGTGATCGACGCCGCTGATCGTGTGTTGCTTCCTGGTGTTGGTGCTATTCGTGATTGTATTGGCGAAATGCACAATGCGGGGCTTGTGCCTAGCATTCGCAAAGCTATGGCGGAGAAGCCGTTTCTCGCCATTTGTGTGGGCATCCAATCTTTGATGTCTCACAGTGAAGAAAACGGCGGTGTTGACTGTTTGAACCACTTTCAAGGCAACGCTCTGTTCTTTGGTGAAAAACACACAGACCACGACGGCAGCAAACTAAAAGTACCGCACATGGGTTGGAATCAAGTCAAGCACACCATCAACCACCCACTTTGGGCTGATATTGATGACAATGCCCGCTTCTACTTTGTTCACAGTTTTTATGTTGTGCCAGAGAATAAAGCCGAAGTCGCCGGTACCTGTGATTACGGTTTAGAGTTTTGCGTCGCGCTCGCACGGAAAAATGTTTTCGCTGTGCAGTTTCACCCAGAAAAAAGCCACAAAGACGGTCTTCAGCTTTACAAGAATTTCC
>CAXBGJ010000235.1:0-5271 GCA_963975045.1 uncultured Marinomonas sp.
TCATTGTATCAATAAAGTTTTCGTCTGTTTCACCTGGGAAACCAATTATAAAGTCAGATGACAGGCTGATGCCTGGACGTGCTTCTTTAATGCGGTTGATTTTATCAATGTAATATTGACGATCATGACCACGTTTCATTGCGCTTAGAATGCTGTCGGCACCACTTTGAACGGGTAAGTGCAAATGACTGACTAATTTAGGTTCAGTACGGAACGCTTCAATCAAACTGTCGGTGAATTCGACTGGATGCGACGTGGTAAAACGAATGCGTTCAACACCCTCCATTTGCGCAACGGCATGAATGATGTCCGCAAGGTCTGTTTCATCACCTTCTGCAGAGTCACCACGATAGGCGTTCACGTTTTGACCTAGCAAATGGATTTCGCGTACACCTTGCTCTGCTAACTGAGCTACTTCGACAAGAATGCTGTCGAATGGACGACTGACTTCTTCGCCCCTAGTATAAGGTACAACACAGAACGTACAGTACTTGCTGCAACCTTCCATAATAGAGACGAAGGCTTCTGCGCCGTCAACACGAGGGGCAGGAAGATGATCGAATTTCTCAATTTCAGGGAAGGTCACATCGGTAATTGGGATGTGTTTACCCGCTGCATTTATCATTTCTGGAAGTTTATGCAGTGTTTGAGGGCCGAAAATCATATCAACATGCTTGGCGCGCTTTCGAATCGCATCGCCTTCTTGACTGGCGACACAACCACCAACGCCAATAACGAGATCCGGATTTTTAAGCTTAAGCTTTTTCCAGCGACCTAGTTGGTGATAAACCTTGTCTTGGGCTTTTTCACGTATAGAGCATGTATTTAGCAGAAGCACGTCGGCTTCTTCCGCGTTATCAGTGAGTTCCATCTCATGACTTTCGCCAAGTAGATCGGCCATACGAGAGGAATCGTATTCGTTCATTTGACAGCCATGAGTCTGGATGAAAAGTTTTTTTGCCATGTAACTTATAAACCTAAAAAGTGTTCGTCTAATCGACTTTGGACCTATTATATTGGGCTTTGCTCTCGAATCACAGAGGTCTTCTTAATTCCCTTCATTTTTACTGAAAATAGTCGTTTTTTTTCTTACTGGAGCTTTTGATAAAGAGCGGTCACAATGGCTACATTATTGGTTATGAACGTGGATCTGTTTTGACGCTATTATCTCGTATTCTTATTTTGTCTGTTGCTGTTAGTGGGGGCGCTCACGCAGAAAAAGAGTTGCCTAATTTTGCTTTTGGTCTTGGCTATGGTCTTTTAGATCAGAAGTCTTTATTGAACATAGACTTCAAAGTGAACATTCCCATTAATGAATACCTTTCAACTCAAGTGTTATTGAATAGCAATTATTTGATTACTGGGTCATCAAAAGACAGTTTTGCACAATCTGAACTTTCTTCTAATTGGTTTATTCGTAATGATTATGGGCGTTTAGGGTTGGGTCTTGGTGTGAGTGAGCTGGAGCCAATGGATGAAAGCCTCGAAACGAAAAAAGAGGCCATTGGGCAGTTTATAGGTGAAGTGTTTTTAGGGTCATTTTCATTGACTACTAACTATATTACGACAGACAAAACATTGAGTAATATAACCAGCTCTCGTATTGGCTTGAATTACTATTTAGACGAAGATCTTCGAACGTCTTTGTATCGGGAAAAATATAATGATGCTGCGATGGGCTGGCGTTTAGAGACCTACTACCAACCTCAGAAATATCGCCAGATGGGGAGTGTTGGTGTCATCGCTAGAACCAGTGAAGATTACGATTATGCCGGTGTGGTTTTTGAATATTATTTTGATTATGCGGTTTCTTTAAAGCAACGTGAAAAACAATTCCACTGATATTCTGAATTATTATTTTCCTTACTGGCGTTCATTTTCCATTTGATCAACGCTCCATATTGTCCATTTTGGTAATATGATTTCTTGTTTAGCTTTGAATTTTTTAACCACCTTTACTTCTACTCGGCGATTCTCCCTTCTTTCTTTTATTGTGTTATTTGATTTGAGTGGAAATCCTTGTCCATGCCCGAGAACTTTGAGTCTTGCTGGCGAAATGTCGAATTGCACATTGAGTAAGTCGGCAATATTCTTTGCTCTGTCGAGTGATAGGGCGACATTATAGTCTTTGCTGCCCGTGTTATCTGTGTATCCTTCGATAAGAATTAGAATGTCGGGATCACTTTGCAAAAGCTGGCCTAGGCTTTTTATTGATGGACGGTAGGTATTTTTAATCCCGTATTTGTTTAGTTTAAAGGGAATGATTAGGTTGTAATGGTCGATTTGAGGCTGATTGGTTGAATAGTTCGAATGAATGCTTTTATTCACATGTTGGCTTTTAAGCGGAATAACGATTTCGCCACTTACTCTGCGGTTGGCTTTTCTTCCTGTTTCTGTTGAATTTGACTCGATAGGGTGGTTTTGACCATAACCAAATGTTTTTATGCGGTTGGCCGCGATACTAAATGTTGAGATTAATGCATTGGCAACGGATTCTGCTCGTTTCTGGGACAATGTTAGGTTGTAGTTCTCTGCACCTACATTATCTGTGTAGCCCTCAATTAAGATGAGTGTATTAGGTGTGTGTTGTAAATAAATAGCCAAATCTTCGAGTTTTTTGTGAAATTCGGATGCTAATTTATATTGTCCAATTTTAAATTTAACATCAAAATTAAAGCTAAATGACGTTAATTTTGTTAATGGGCAGCCGCTATTATCAATGTCGCTTCCTTGTGGCGTATTGCTACAAATATCTCTAGCATCAATAACCCCGTCGTGATCTGAATCTTTTAGTGCGTTGAATGAGAGAGTGGGGTATAGCGGCTGGCTAATTAAAATAGCACTGTGTAAACCTAAAAAAATAATAGCAATCCTTGCTATTCTAATAGTCATGTCATTGACTCAAAATGAATCGTTTTGTTTTAGCGCTAAATTTTTTCATTACAATCCTCTGTATCTGTCATGAATTAGAAGAATAAATAAACGATTATTTTTTTAGTATTACCGTAATGTACTCCCATTCTTTTTGTGTAATAGGCATAACGGAAAGTCGGCTGCCTTTCTTTGTTAATAACATATCGGCCAGTGCAGGGCTTTTCTTTAACTCAGCTAGCGTGAGAATAGATGGCCACTTTTCAACAAACGCTACATCAACCATAAACCATCGTGGGTTATCTTGCGTTGATTTTGGGTCAAAATAATGACTGTTGATATTCCAACTTGTATGATCTGGATAGGCTTTCTTACATACCTTGGCGGTACCAACAATTCCAGCAGGAGAGCAACTAGAATGATAAAAAAACACCATGTCACCCTCATTCATGGTTTTCATGAAATTGCGGGCTTGGTAATTTCGTACGCCATCCCAAGAGGCATGTTTAAGTCGTTTCAAATCGTCTATAGAAAACGCATCGGGTTCTGATTTCATCAACCAGTAATTGATCATGGGCACCTCATTTGCACAATGAAACATACAATATGTTCACGCTTACAAATATTCTATCTACAATAAGAGGGTGATGCTATGAGAATACCTAGCGTCACCTCATTGTACTTTTTGGCAGAGATGCTCCTTGTAACGGATGAAAATAATGAGTCACTTTGCTTGTAAAGCTTTCTCAGCGCTGGAAAAAGAGCTTAAGGATGATTTGTTAGAGTGCTTCATGGAAGCGCAGCAAGAAATAGAAAGTATTATTAATAGTATTGAAAGTGAAGGGTTTTCTTTCGATAAATTAGATCAATTGTTTCGTTCTTTGCACAGTATGAAAGGAAACTGTTCCGTCTGTTTTCTTGATCCTTTAGTTGGTGTGCTACATAAATTAGAAGAAATTGTGGACGGAATGCGCGGCGGCTACATCCAATATCATCCTCATTTAGGGGATCTTATTAATGTGGTCATCGAACAGGTTTATATATTACTAAAGCAGATTTATCATTCTCACGTGGCAGAAAGTGCTTTGCGTGACATGTTGCAAGTGGGGTTGGATGCTATATATGCAGAAGAAGACGATGCTAAACGACCTGATTTAGCCGTAATGCTGTTAAGTAAATGTAATCAAGAAATAGAAGAAATAGAAGACACAGATTCAACATCTTTGTTAGTAAAAGTTGAATTTACCGAGCAACAACAAAACGATATTAATTTGTTTATTGGCTTCAGTCAGAAGCTAAATCGCTTATTAGGTTACTCTTCTGAACGAAGTGAGCGTATCTTAAAACTTTGTCAATTGATCAACGTCGAATGCTCTAAATCTGTTGATCCCGCACAACTAAGTGCCGCCGCTTATATGCATAACATGGGTATGGCGCTTATTTTGAACTGCAAAGACCATGAGAGTTTGAAATTTAAAGCCGAACAAGATCATCCAATGGTGGGTGCTAAACTGCTTTCTAAACACGAAGGTTGGGAAAGCGCTGTTGCTATGGTGCAGGCACATAAAGAACGATTCGATGGCACTGGTTTTCCAGAGGGCTTGGTAGGTTCCTTGATTCCTCAAGGGGCGTTTATTTTATCCATGGCGGTCATGTTTATTGATATTGTTTGGGGTAAGTCGGGCAGTGAATACAATAAAAGCGCCATGAGAGCAGTACAGATGGTGAACTTTGAAAGTGGAAAGGGTTTTCCACCTCATATGATCGAATCCTTTAATGCCGCCATGCGCAAGGTTTTAGTCGCGAAAAGTAAATAGCCAAAAGTAAATAGCCAAAAGTGAGTGGCAACACCTTACTATCCCTTGTTAGCATGGGGCTCTTTCGCATTGTTTAAATTATTTGTTTTATGAATGTTGCCTTGTTACCTCTAGTTTTCCACCCACATTATAGTATTCCATTTCCCGCTGGGCATCGCTTTCCTATGTCTAAATTTCGTCTTTTGGCTGAAACATTAAGAGAGCAAGGGATCCTAACGGACCACAACGAATATCAGCCATCGCCTTTGTCATTGACGGCACTTATGCAAGCCCATGGAAAAGGTTATGTTCAGCGCTTTATTCGTGGAGAGCTTACCCCGCAAGAACAAAAAATAATTGGCCTTCCTTGGTCTGAATGGCTGGTGGAGCGAACCTTGCGTGCGGTATCCGGTACTATATTAACCAGCGAGCTAGCACTTCAACACGGCTTGGCTTGTCACCTTGCTGGTGGCACGCACCATGCTCATCCTTCTCATGGCTCTGGTTTTTGCATCTTCAACGATCTAGCCGTCGCAGCACTCGCTATGATCGAATCGGGTAAAGCGAATAAAATACTCATCATAGACTGCGACGTACATCAAGG
>CAXBGJ010000236.1:0-5268 GCA_963975045.1 uncultured Marinomonas sp.
GAAAAGCGCCATCGCCGATGGTAGTGTGGGAGATCCCATGTGAGAGTAGGTCGTTATCAAGATTTAATTAATAAGGCCCTGATTGCTGATGCAGTCAGGGCTTTTTTTGTTGGTAATATAAGTCATGGCGGTGTCATAATCTTAATAAATCTATGTTAGTGGTGTAGCCAGTAAGGGTTTTTGAGTGACACTAGGAAGGTTTCAGCTTGTTTTCCCTGTAATAGGGCGAGCGTTGCGATGATGCCTGCGTTAATGCAAGTTGGAGCGGCGACAGTGATACTTCTTGGTGCATCTGTAATAGGCCAACCAGTGATTGGGTTTAATACATGAGAATAACGAATGCCACCTTTTAATAGAAAACGTTTGCTGTCCCCTGATGTGGCGAGTGCTCCGGATGATAGAGCAATTATCTGCTGGGCTTTATTATGATGGGAAATCGATTCAATACCGACTTTCCAGCTTTCTCCGTTTAGTCTTGCGCGACTGCAAGCAAGATCGCCACCGCAGTTAACTAATATGGCGGCAGACTTGTTGGTCAAATTCTGACAACAGATGGTGAGTATTTTATCCACTGCGTATTCTTTGCCAATGCCGCCAAAATCTAATTCCATGCCTAATGGCATTTTTAGTTGTTCAGGCGTTTCAGGATTCCAACCTAATTTCTTCCAACCGACATGGGGCAATAGAGTGTCAATCTGATTTTGTAGTGGTAACTTGTCGCTTCCATTAAAGGTCCATGCTTCTCTTAAGATGCCTGATGTTATATCAAATAATCCTTGTGACACGTTGTAGGCATGGTTGGCGAAAATCATCAATTGTGCGCTTTCATTGTCTAGTTTTTGCCAGCTATCTGGTGCTGAGTGGATATCTGAAAAGGTATTATTTTTTTGATAGCGGCTGTATTTGTACTCAATTCTCCAAGCTTCAGCAATGGCATTTTTTGCCGCTACCTTAACTAATTCAAACGCTTCGCATTCAATTAGTATGGAACAGTTACTTGCCATACATTCAAACTTTATTTGATAAGCGTGTTGATCTTCTTGCCACAGACTTGGGTTAGGGTGCTTGCTTAGGTTGAACGACGAATCAATAATTAATTCTTCAATAAAAGTCATGGCTTTCCGGTGAATGAACACCCTCTATGTTTAAGATAGAGGGTGTATTAATTTAAAATTTATAGCCAACAATCAGCATTGCTGCATCTAAACCAGGATAGAGTTCCTGTGTTGTCAACTTTCCATAACCTTTATCGCCAGAGCTTTCTTGATGATATAGAGAAAACCGCGTGTAGAATTCAGTTTCATCGGCAAACTGATAGCCATATTTTAAACCAATAGTGTAGGTATCTAAATCTCCTAATCGATAATCCGCACTGGCAAATTCAGCGCTTGTGTAGTCACTTGAGTTTAAATAACGATGATAAAAATCGGCCTTGCTCTGAGTATACCAACGAAGTTGCGGCTCTAGGTATTGGTTGTCAAAACGGAATCGATATTTGGCATCAATGGTATGCGAGTTGATACCCCAATCATCAAACATGTATCGATAGCTAACATCGAGTATGTCGTTGTTATCAAATTGATATTTTGTTTGCCAATAAAGACTTTGCTTTAGGCGTGAGTTTGGCCGCTTTTCGTATAGGTAAAGGTTACGTCCGCTGCTTTGGTAATTGCCGCCATAGTTGCTACCAATGCTATCATCTATCACAGAGATGACTTTATAAGGGTCGGTTAGATAACCAGAACTTGTACTCAATGCATAGTTAAATTGCATAATAGTTTTGCGGTTAATGACTTGTGTTACCCCAAAAACCGCATCAACAAGGCTTTTATTCTCAGAATCTGTACGCTGAGTAAATTCACTGTCTGAGCTGCTTAGTGGTACTTGCACTAATCCTGTTGCTACGCCGCCCTCAGGGTTAATGCTGTCACTAGACAGGTTTACACCCAAGGTAAGTGTGGTGTTCTTCTGATTGAGATAACGTGACAAGCTGCCATTTAGACCAAGAGATTGGTAGTCGTGCTCTTTTGAAAGGTAGCCGCCAACACCGTATGCCCAATCACGATCTATTGGTGCTGACCAATTGCTTGAAAGTGCAATGCGAGTATCTTTAAAAGTATCGTCTAGAGGTTGCTCACCAGCGGTGGCGGCGTAAGAGCCTTTACCTGAAGGGCTGGTAAAGGTTTGAACCTGGTCGCTTGGTGTAGCGCCATTCGGTGATGCACCCGTTAGCGTATCAGCAGCCAGTTTGATATTAAGCTTTGTTTCTTCGTCATAGTTTTTAGTGGCACTAATCACTGGTTCGGCAGCAGAAACTCGTCCGTCGCTTTCTGAATAAAGCAGGAACGCAGAATCGACATCCCAGTTATCTGCAGCATTAACGCTTGCTGATAGGCTGCCAATTAATGCACAGCTGGCTGCGGTTAATAAACGCGCCAGATCTTGATTTTTTTGCGTTGTTTTAGTTACAGCCACAGCCACCACCTCCGAAACCTTGTCCGCCACTACTGGCTTCTTTACTAAAATAGATGTGATCGTTCAAACTGCTTTCGATAGGATCACTGATTAAATTCATTTCTTGCTGGGCAAGTACATCACGTTCCCAGGGTTTCACTCCAAGATCGCTGCAACCCGCTAAAACAATAGACAGGGTAAGCAAACTGATTATGCTGATTATTTTTTGCATCTGTTATTCCCCTTTTTCCGCTAATAACTCAGTGATAGCCGATTCATAATCCGCTATGTTTTTTTCGTGAAAACCGACGTGTGTTGCTCTAATTTTTCCCTGACGATCAATCAAAAAACTGGTAGGCATGCCAATGACGCCAAAGTCTTCTGGAAGCTGGGCGTCGGTATCAAATAATACAGAAAAGCCAGGTTTAAACTCTTTTAAGAAATCCAAGGCTTGGTCTTTTTCTTGATCCAGATTAATCGCGATGACTTTCAGACCTTGTGCCTTGTATTTGGCTTGGATGTTCGTCATCCATGGAAAGGACTCTCGGCAAGGTCCACACCATGAAGCCCAAAAATCCACCAGTAGCACTTGGTCTTTTTCCATGCCTAATGATATTTGTTTGTTGGTTTGGTATTCGGGTAAGTACACCGTTTGATGAGACGCAATTTTAGCCTTAGCGGCTGATATTAGTTCGCTTGCCCACAGGCTGGAAGAAAAGAATAGGCAGCTAGAGAGCGCGGCTATCAAGACGTGTTTTTGATATTTGATCATGGCTTGCTTCCAAATAAAGTATATTGGAAATAGTACGGTATCTTTCTTAAGGGAAAATTAAGTGTCAAAAATACAAGACGTAAGTTTTGCTTAAGGTTTCTTATTTATAGTGGCTCAATCAACGTATATTAAGGAACATTAAGTGACGACTTCTTTCATGTCTTTTAGGTTAATTAAATGGCTAATAGGCTCTTGTTTCGCTGTGATTTTGGCGGTCCCTGCTTTTGCTGATAGTGATTTTTTGAAACCATCTGAAGCGTTTCAATTGCAACTTGATACGGTAAAAAGAGAAGTGCAATGGACGATTGCTGATGGTTATTATTTGTATGAATCGCGTGTAAAAGTAGCTTTGGCTAATGATCAAACGGTTTCCATACCGTTTCATTTTCTGACGAAATCTGACGTTAAAGACGATCCAAATTTTGGCATAGTGCAGGTTTTTCATAATCGAATGGTGATTGTTATTGATCCCGTCGTTGAAAATATGAGTGAGCTAAAAGTAACATATCAAGGTTGTGCCGCTGCTGGTCTGTGTTATCCACCGCAAACTAAAATTGTGTCATTTAACAGCGTTTCAATGCCTGCCAAAAAAGTTGCAGCAGAGTCTGTTGGATTCGCGAAGAACTCATTTTCTACTGAGGCAGAAACATCATCCTCAGCAGAAGAAGGCCAGCTCGTAAAGTTATTATTAAACGGTGATCGTTTTTGGGTATTGGTTACTTTTTTTGTTTTAGGCTTAGGTCTTACTTTTACTCCGTGCGTATTGCCGATGATTCCAATTTTAGCGGGTATCATTGCGGGTCAAGCAGGTAATATTACCGCTAAGAAAGGCTTTTTCTTATCTCTATCATATGTCCTAGGTATGTCATTTTCTTACAGTATGGCAGGAGTGTTAGTTGGTATCTTTGGTGCGCAACTGAACCTTCAGGCTTTGTTTCAAGCGCCTAGTATATTGATTGGTTTTAGTGTGTTGTTTGTCTTGCTGTCTTTGTCGATGTTTGGTTTTTATGAATTACAGTTACCTATGTTTCTTCGAGACAGGCTTGACCGGTTAAGTCAAAAAAGTATCGGTGGCCCTTACCTTGGTGTTGGCATTATGGGAGCCGTTTCTGCATTAATTGTTTCGCCTTGTGTCTCTGCTCCGTTAGCTGGTGCATTAATTTATATCAGTACAACAGGTGATGCGGTGCTTGGTGGCAGTGTGTTATTTGTGATGAGCTTGGGAATGGGGATCCCTTTATTACTTGTTGGTTTGGGTGGTGGTAAGTATCTACCGAAGGCAGGTATGTGGATGATGCAAGTCAAAGCCGCATTCGGTGTGATTTTACTGGGTGTGGCAATTGTTTTGGTGTCACGAATTGTGTCGGAAACGTTTAGTGTGTATTTATGGGCCGTACTTTGTCTTGTCTATGCGGTACATCTTTCTCCTTTTCAATCTGGCGGCAATGGCTGGGGAAAAAGTCGTCAAGGCTTTGCATTGATTCTATTCATATACGGGGTGGCATTGTTGAGCTCTGGCTTGGCGGGAAAGCCCAGTTTAGAGATACCGTTAGGTTATTTTTCCTCTGTATCGGGTGACGTCAATTCGATTGATAAACAGCCTTTATTTAATCGTATGCAAGATCCGGCACTTATCGAAAATGCAATGCAACAGGCTAAGGATAATGGAAAAACTGTGGTGGTGGATATGTATGCAGATTGGTGCACTGCTTGCTTAGAAATGGAAAAGGATGTCTTTAGTAATAGTGATCTAAAAGCCTATTCAAATAATATCTCATTTTTACAGCTTGATCTCACTGAAAACACGGCTGCTCAGCAAGCATTTTTATCAAAATATGGCGTATTTGGTCCTCCAACTCTGTTATTCTTTTCCTCTAATGGTGATTTGATCAACGTTCGCCAAGGTGAAGTGGATTTAGCACAATTTAACAGCATGCTGCAATTAACCTTGGCAAACTTATGAAAGAAGGAATAGGTTTGCGCATATTGGTTGTAGAAGATGATCTTTCGTTAGCGGATGGCCTTGTTACCGCCTTAAAACG
>CAXBGJ010000237.1:0-5263 GCA_963975045.1 uncultured Marinomonas sp.
CCGAGCTAAAGTCTCTATTGCTGGTGTTGAGGTTGGCAGTGTTGAATCCATCGTATTTGATAAAAATTTATTTATGGCGCTGGTCACTATGAATATTAATTCTGATGTCAATAATATCCCGACTGACAGTTCTATTGCTGTTTTAACCAGCGGGCTGTTGGGAGAAAAGTACTTAGGTATCTCTATTGGTGCCGATGAAGAAGTGCTTAAAAATGGCAGTGAAATGTACGACACTCAGTCTGCGCTGGTGCTGGAGACTTTGATTAGTCAGTTTTTGTTTAAAAGCGGCGACTCGGAGAAATAATACATGTCGAAGATTTTAACGGGTATTTTGTGTGTGTTTGCTTTGCTTGGCTCTAGTTTGACATGGTCTAACGCTGACGAGGCAAGAGAGGCGGTTATTAAGGTCGTTGAAGCGTTTCGCACGGATATTGTCGCTGACAAAGAGATATTAGCTAAAGACCCTGCCTTGCTAGAGTCGAGGGTGAATAATATTTTGGCGAATGTGGTGGATTTTGATGATTTTTCCAAAAAAGTGATGGGGAAGTATTATCGAAGAGCATCGCCTGAGCAGCGTACTCGTTTTGCGAATGTTACCAAGGATACCTTGCTAAAAACCTACGGAAGATCGCTGCTTGAACTTGATGCGGATCGGATTAACGTTTTGCCTTTGGGTCCTCAAGGGAGAGGGAAAGAAACAAAGGTAGATGTGGATTTCCAAATGGAATCCGGTGGTATGCTAAATATTACTTTTTTCATGGAGCCATCTAAGTCAGGGAACTGGCTGTTGAGTAATATTGTGATTAACAATATCAATTTTGGCTTAACATTCCGTAAGCAATTTGCCGTTATGATGGAACAGAATAGAAATGACATTGAATCGGCCATTTCTGCTTGGCGAGCGTCATTAGCTAAAGAGTCCTAATCTAATAGTCGAGCGCAAATATTGCACAATAAAATCCAAATTCAGTCAATGAGTTTGGATTTTTTGCCTTTTAAGTGTCGTGTATTGTTATCCCTGAATAAAATCTTAGAAAACAAGTGGTTTTTATTCAGAGAAAGACTTAGAAGTATTAAGTAGTTGGCTCTACTAAGGTAGAATAAAGGTAACTGAATAAATTATATCTATTGGAGCGACTGTGAACGCAAGTGAAGTTAAAGCACTTTTAGAATCCTCTATCCCTCATTGCGAAGTCATTGCGCAGGGTGAAGGCTGCAATTTTCAAGTAGTTGTGGTTACAAGCGAATTTGAAGGCCTTTCTACAGTTAAGAGGCAGCAACTTGTGTATTCACATCTTCAAGAGGCTATTGCGAGCGGTGCAATTCACGCCGTTACAATGAAGACCTACACGCCAGAACAAAAAAATACGCTATAAAAGCGATTATAAGAGATTAATACTATGGATAAGCTTCTGATTACTGGTGGCACTCGACTTAACGGTGTGGTTCGTGCTTCAGGCGCGAAAAATGCAGCATTGCCAATTTTAGCGGCAACATTGTTAACAAAAGAATTGATCACGATTAAAAACTTGCCTCACTTACACGACATTACCACTATGCTTGAGCTGCTTGGTTCTATGGGGTGCGGTGTTGTTGTTGATGAAAAAATGAGTGTCCAATTGGACGTCTCGACTCTAAATAACTGTGAGGCGCCGTATGATCTTGTTAAAACGATGCGTGCTTCTATTCTGGTTTTAGGCCCATTGGTCAGTCATTTTGGCCGAGCGGTTGTTTCTCTTCCTGGTGGTTGCGCAATTGGTAGTCGTCCGGTTGATTTACATCTTCGCGGCTTGGAAGCCATGGGTGCAAAAATTGCGGTTGAAGGTGGCGACATCATTGCAAGTGTTGATGGTCGTCTAAAGGGCGCACGTATTTTCTTTGATAAAGTCACTGTAACAGGGACGGAGAATTTATTAATGGCCGCCACCTTAGCTGATGGCCAGACTATTCTAGAAAACTCAGCGCGCGAACCTGAAGTGGTTGATTTGGCTGAATGCCTGATTTCAATGGGCGCGAAGATCACCGGTCATGGTACAGATACGATTATCATTGACGGTGTAGAGGCTTTGCATGGTACGACTTACCCTGTTATGCCTGATCGTATTGAAACGGGTACTTTCTTGGTTGCCGCTGCGATTACTGGCGGTAAAGTTAAAGTTATTGATACCAATGTGAAGTCGCTTGAAGCGGTGCTTTCCAAATTGGAAGAAGCTGGTGCAAAAGTGACTTGCGGGGACGATTGGATTGAAGTGGATATGGAAGGGCGTCGTCCAGAAGCCGTTAATATTAGTACTGCACCATACCCAGCATTCCCGACCGACATGCAAGCGCAATTTGTTGCGTTGAACTCAATAGCGAATGGCGTTGGCCGAGTGATTGAGAATATTTTTGAAAATCGCTTTATGCACGTAGATGAGATGCTTCGCATGGGCGCTGACATCGAAGTGACAGGGAATACGGCTATTGTTCGTGGTATCGAGCGTTTGAAAGGCGCGCCAGTAATGGCAACAGATCTACGTGCGTCTGCAAGTTTGGTGCTTTCTGCGTTAGTGGCGGAAGGCGATACGAAGATTGACCGCATCTATCACATTGATCGTGGTTATGAGTGTATCGAAGAAAAATTCGGTTCATTGGGTGCGAAAATTTCACGGGTTTTAAATTAATATGAGTAGAACGTTAACGATTGCGCTATCGAAAGGGCGCATTCTTGGTGAGACTTTACCGCTTTTAGAAAAAGCCAATATTGTTCCAGTTGAAGACATTAGCAAAAGTCGAAAGCTGATTTTTGACACCAATCATGAGCATATCAAGTTGGTAATTTTGCGCGCGACAGATGTGCCGACTTATGTTGATCATGGTGTGGCGGATTTTGGGGTTGCGGGTAAAGACGTTTTGATGGAAGCATCGACAAAAAATCTTTATGAACTGCTGGATCTTAAAATCGCAAAATGTCGCTTGATGACGGCCGGTGTTGTCGGTCAACCTTTGCCCAATAGACGTTTGAAGGTGGCTTCTAAATTTATAAAAACCGCCAAAGCGTATTTTGCTGAGCAGGGTATTCAGGCTGATGTCATCAAGCTATACGGTGCGATGGAGCTTGCGCCTATTATGGGCTTAGCTGATCTTATTGTTGATATTGTTGATACAGGTAATACCTTAAAAGCGAATGGTCTTGAGGCGCGAGAGTTAATCGCACCAATCAGCACACGTTTGGTGGTGAATAAAGCCGCTTATAAAACAAAGTACTCTGAAATTGAGCCGATCTTAGAAATGATAAGACGTGCGGTTGAAGACAGCGAGGGTAAATAATTGAACCTTACTATACGAGAATTTTCGTCAAGCTCTGATGATTTTCGTTCAGAGTTAGACTCGCTACTTGCGTGGGACTCCGTGTCCGATGCGCGAGTGCAGAAAACAGTGGCGGACATTGTTGAGCAAGTTCGCTTGAAAGGTGACGATGCGGTTATTGAGTTCACTAATCGCTTTGATCGTCGTCATGTGGCTTCCTCATCTGAACTGGAAATATCACGTGAAGAGCTTGCTCTTGCTAAAGGCCGAGTCAGTCCTGAGTTGGTGGCTAGTCTAGAGGCGGCGGCAAAGCGAGTTTATGACTACCATGAGCGTCAAAAACAGCCTTCTTGGCAGTATCAAGAAGAGAGTGGCACGGTATTAGGTCAAAAAGTTACGCCTTTGGATCGGGTTGGTGTTTATGTGCCTGGCGGTAAAGCGGCTTATCCCTCTTCTGTGTTGATGAATGTCATGCCTGCTAAAGTGGCGGGTGTTGGTGAAATTATCATGGTAGTGCCTACGCCGGATGGGTTTGTAAATGACATTGTCTTGGCGGCTGCTTATATTGCAGGTGTCGATCGTGTTTTCACGATCGGTGGTGCTCAGGCAGTTGCTGCTTTGGCGTACGGTACCGAGACAGTTCCTAAGGTGGATAAAATTGTCGGTCCAGGCAATATTTATGTGGCAACGGCTAAGAAAATGGTATTTGGTGTTGTTGGCATCGATATGATTGCTGGCCCTTCTGAAATCTTAGTTGTGTGTGATGGAAAGACAGATCCTGATTGGATTGCGATGGATTTATTCTCTCAGGCTGAACATGATGAAGATGCTCAATCTATTTTAATTTCTCCAGATTTGGTTTTCATACAAAATGTAAAAACCGCGATGGAGCGCTTGATCGATGCTCAGAGCCGTAAGGATATTATCAAGGCTTCTCTAGAAGGGCGGGGTGCGTTTATTCATGTTAAAGACATGGATGAAGCCATGGATATTGCGAACATTGTTGCGGCTGAACATCTTGAGTTGTCAATTGATGAGCCAGAGCAATGGGTTGAGAAAATCCGTCACGCTGGGGCAATTTTTATGGGCAGACATACGCCTGAGGCTTTAGGTGACTATTGTGCTGGACCAAACCATGTATTGCCTACGTCCGGTACGGCAAGATTTTCATCACCGCTGGGTGTTTATGATTTCCAAAAACGTAGTTCGTTAATTTACTGTTCACCTGAAGGGGCGAGTGAATTGGCAAAAATTGCGTCTCCGTTGGCCCGAGGTGAATCTTTAGAAGCTCATGCTATGTCAGCAGAATACCGAATTTTGAAGGACTCTTAATCGTGAAAAATACGTCTCACCCCGCTGCTCTTTATAAATTGAGGAAGGTGACGCGTATTATGGCGCTGATTATCTTGCTTATGGTTGTCGGTGGATTTTTTATGCCGACAGATTATCGCGTAGAACGAAGTGTACTTATTGACGCGCCTCGCGATGAAATTTACGCCAACCTGTTTCATGGCGATAGTTTACCAAGCTGGATGTTCATTCAAAAAGGCAAGGTAGATTCATTTGAAGGCGCTTTAGGGGAAGGGGGTTCAGTTGCATTGTCATACGACGAAGTGCCGGAACAAGGTGTTTTGTCGGTGATTGAATTATCCGACAATCGCATACGCTTCGATGTTCGTCCCAAGCCTAAAGTTAATATTGTGCATAATGTCATAACCTTACAACCAAGCAATGGCTCGACACTTGTGGCGTGGACCATTGAAGGGAATCTTAGTGCGGGGTTGTTGAGCCCTTATCTTGCTATGTTTGCAAATAATATTGCGGGTGACAACTTTGAACGAAGTTTGCAGAATCTTAAAGAGCAGATTGAGCGTTAGAGTTAATACTAATAATTAATGCGCTGCATCGTGGGCTGTTTTTCTAGCATGATATCTGTCTGGTAGGATTGCTGCCCTCGAATGCCAACAAGGGAAAT
>CAXBGJ010000238.1:0-5240 GCA_963975045.1 uncultured Marinomonas sp.
CCAGTGGATTCAACGGCGCCTAATAGGTCATTAGGAATGAGGCTCGAAAATGGAAAAATAGCCGACATAGTATATAACTCGGATGTAATGAAGAGTGAAAATAGCCTGTGTTTATAGTGCAGACGTTAGCTTGAAAATCAACGCAAGACCATAACGGTGTCAGAAAATTATAGCAAGCCGAGGCGCTTTTTAAGCGTGTGTTTTTGTGCCTCGCTCAGAGGAGATGCTTGACCAGATTTGATCAGCCTATTCCATTGTTTCCATGATTTTATCGCTTCACCGAGATGATCACGGGTCAGATATTGCTGTATTTCGATTTTAAAAGAATTGGATAGGGCTGATGGATTTGCTTTTGCGAAAGAACGTAACCGAATGAGTGTTCGTTTAAATTTATCTGCCAATTTAGAATTGTCAGAACCAACGGCCATCATGTTGATTAGACATTTTAAGTAGTCGTAGTAGTACTCAACTTGTTCATGGCTGGTGGCGCGAGTTAATCGAAGAAGCCGTGAATAGCCGTTTTCAGCGGTAGACCAATCTTCTAGTTGCATACTGATTTGCGCAAGTCGAAGCGCGCGTTCGAAAGAGCGTGGTGATACTTCTAATACGCTGATCATTGCCGCTTGAGCCGCTTCTAGATTGTCGAGACTTTCTTGTGCATCCGCAAGCAAGTCATAAGCGGATAAAAAATGCCGGCTTAACGTGATTGTATGCTCTAGTTTTTTAATGGCTGCAACGACAACGCCTAGTTTGAGTTCGCATAATGCAATGCCAAAGTGCGCCCAGGCTAAGTTTTTACTTTTTTGAATAATAAGCATGTAGTGACTTTTTGCATCTTTATAACGGCCACGAGCATAAAGTGATTCACCTATAATTTTTAAGCACTGGCTAGCAAGGTTAGGGTGTTGTGTCATGATGGCTTTTGCTTGTGCTTCCATTTTTTCAAAATCATTTTCTTTTCGCGCGTTGTTAATGCTTTCAAAGATTTTCTTTTGTTTTTGTACTCGTTCAAATCGGCGAAAAAAGGCAGCAGGGGGGAAGGGTTTAACCAGATAACTGTCAGGTTGATATTCTAATACGCTGACGACATTTTCATAGGCTGTGTCAGCTGTAACCATAATAAAAATAGTGGAGTGGTCTTGGGAGTGGTTTTTACGTGACGCTTCTAAAATTTGCTGACCATCGATACTGCCACCAAGGTTATAGTCGGATAAGACAACATCATAATGCTTTTCAAAAATGCGCTTTATCGCAGATTGCCCAGAAGGCTCTACGTCTATATTCGAATACCCTAGAGACGTCATTAAGGATTTCAGCATAAGTCGCATTTCACCAATATCTTCGATGATTAAAACACGTTTATTTGAAATATCTATGAACTCTTGGTGTGTATTATTTTTATTATCAACGCCTAAAGTGATTGCATCTGTCAAAAGTACATCCTGACTTTACTTACTTTAAAGAAATCTAATGTACCCTCATTTATAACATGGGAAAAAACAAAACACTAAGAAAATAATTATGTAAGACATGATTTAAAAAACTACAAAGATATTTTTAAATAACAATGAGATAGAAGGGTTTTTAATGTTGAGTTTTTTTTGTGTGACGAAATGAGACAGAGCAAAATCACCCTCCTTTTAAAAAGAGGGTGTTTGGATATGACTGGTTTTTAAATGATCAAAAAATGCATTGTCAGAGTGTAAATTAATGCACTAAATTCGCGGTTAGAACAAAAATATCCATATAACCCTGATCGCCATCGACCGGTTTAATTGGTTGGGCGCTATGAAAAAATTTACGATCATTTAAGACGACAAACTCACCTTTATCGAAATCATGACTAATAAGAGCAGGGCTTTTTTTATCCAGGTGAACATTAATATTGCCACCTTGGATATTATGACGTTGCATGACGTAAATTCCGATACGATCAAAACCGTCTTGATGAACACCTTCCGGCGCGACCTCTGCACTTTTATGGTCGGCAAAAATACGCAGTTGGTGAACCTCAATGGGGGTATGGTCAACAATGCTCGCCATTTTTTGAAAATGTTCAAATAATTCAACAAAGGCAGGGTCTTTCACAATGTTTTCGTCAATTTCTTCATAACTGCGTACAACATTGCCTTGGAAGTGGTTGATGCTCTCATCTTGAACAAAGGCTTGTGAAGGTAGGCGGTGTAATTTTCCTTGCTCAATGCTAAAGCGAGAATAACGACGTAAACGAAACTCTCCATCAGCGTAAGGGTTTGGCGGTAAATGATCAAAAGAAGGAGCAAGATGACGAACACTATCTGAGGTAAGTTGGCCTAGCTCAAGGTAAAAAGGGTCTGCTTTAGGTTTGTTGGTGATCATAGTTTAATCCTCAATGAGATCATCGGCAGGTTGTGCGCGATGCTATTATTGTTTTAGTAGTGCTTCGTGAGCACGATTTTCATTTTAGTCGGTATTTTGCCGAAAAGCTCTGCTTTTTATGTCATGAATTTGAATTTATAGATGTATTTTATTCTGAGGTTTTCTATAGGGCGAATAGAGCATATTTAATGCTTTATTTTTATTGATCATGATCAAAAGTGTAATAGTGAGGCCATGATAAGATATCTGAAAAAATAGGCTAAGGGATAGGGTGAAATAAGGGCACTTTAAACTGTAACCATATTTAACGGTAAGACTTTAGTCGTAGGTATTCCGTTTTACATTGACCTTCTATTGGCATCGTTAAACACTAGAAAAAAATAATTATAAAAAAAGGGTATGGTAATGTTTTATTTCCAGTTCTTTGGTGTTTTAGGACTTCTTGTTCTTTTTATATTGGGTTATTCACAAGACTCGATGCCACTGTCTTATTCTCTTATTGGCGTTTTTTTATGTGCTTGTTTGATGTTATCAAAAGGAGTACGCAAAACGGGTCTTCAGAGAGATCTAGAGCCCAATTCTGCTGATAATCAATCATTGTCATTTTCTGAGGTGAGCAAAACAGTGACTCACGCGACGTCCAGAATGGCGATGGGTGCGGCGGAAGTTTCTCATTTTGTTGATACGTTAAGTAAAGACATACATTTAACCCGTGATGACAGTGAGCAAATTCAGCAAGCGGTAGAAATACTGTCTGCTTCAGGACTCACGCTTTCAAAAAACTTGGGTCAATTAGCCCACACGATGAGTGACACCGCAGAATCAAGTCGCACGGCGCAAAGTGCCTTGTCTCAAAGCGCTGAAAAAATTAGTGCTCTCACAGCCAAAGTGCAAACAGCCAGTGAACAATTGGCTTTGTTGACGAAAAGTGCGGATGACATAGACCGCATTACGTTAGTCATCAAAGCGGTGTCCGAACAGACCAACTTGTTGGCGTTAAACGCCGCAATAGAAGCGGCGCGAGCTGGAGAGCAAGGCCGAGGTTTTGCCGTGGTTGCAGATGAAGTGCGATCTTTAGCGGGAAAGAGTGCGGATGCATCGGAACAAATTTCGCGTTTACTCACAGATGTTCGCCATAATAGTGAGTTAACCAACCATGAAATGTCGTCTCTAAAAAGCTTAACAGAATCCCTTTCTCTTACGCTGTTAGGGGAAACTCAGCGTTTTATTTCTTTAACAGAAGAGGTGCAAAATGCGTCGGTAGTGTTGTCTGAAGTAGAAAGTACAGGTGAAGAATTGGGGGCAACCAGCACGCAAATTGGTGGGTCTATCTCTCGAATCAGTGACTCTTTACGGGAAATTTCTCAGCGCAGTGATCGATTGTCAGAAGAAGCTGCCGGCTTGAGTAATGGTGCTGAAGTGGTTTTTAGAGAATTGGATAAAGTAGACCCTTCCTTGTTTTTCTCGGAATTGCTTAATGACGCTAAAATTTCTGCGCAAGAGATTGGTCATGTGTTTGAAGAAGCAATAAGCAAAGGTGAGTTGGCTCAACACGCGGTTTTTTCTAGGGACTATCAGCCGATTAAACAAACGAATCCACAAAAATACAGCACATTGTACGATGCGTTTAGTGATCGCACTTTTCCTGCGATTCAAGAAGCGGTATTAGACAAGCATGCAGAAGTCATGTTTGCGGGCGCCGTTGACGTGAATGGCTACTTTCCCACACACAATAAAAAATTCAGTCAGCCGATAAGCGGCGATTATGAAAAAGACTTAATAAACAATCGCACCAAGCGAATTTTCAATGATCCAACGGGCATTCGTTGCGGCGCGCATACCGATACATTTTTACTGCAAACTTATAAGCGTGATACGGGTGAAATTCTTCATGATCTTTCAGTGCCTATTTATGTTAACGGTCAGCATTGGGGTGGCTTTCGGATGGGATTCAAATCTAAAGAGTGAGCTAAGAGAGGCGAGGCAATAATAAACAGCTGCTAAGTTTTTCCCCCATTACTATCGCGCGAATGCGTTATAGTAATGGCCAATAAAACGTTGTGGTGGGTTTGATCTATGAATAAGCCGTTAAATGTCGATAATGGAATAAAAACCTTCTTACCTTTTTTACGTCCTTATCGACGGCATATGGTGTTTGCCTTAATCGCTTTGGTGGTAACCGCTGGCACTATGCTTAGCTTGGGGAAGGGCGTGCAACTCTTAATAGATCAAGGGTTGGCTTCTGGTTCGGAAGCGGGTTTGACTCATGCGTTGATGATTTTTACCGCGTTGGTCTTTTTATTAGGCATTGGAAGTTTTTGTCGATTTTATTTGGTCTCATGGATTGGAGAGCGAGTCGTCGCGGATATTCGCCAAGCTGTCTTTGCGCATTTGTTAACTCTGTCACCCTCATTTTTTGAAGACAATTCACCTAGTGAAATTCAGTCTCGTATTACCGCAGATACAACGCTATTACAAAGTGTCATCGGCTCGTCTTTGTCGATCGCCCTACGCAGTAGTTTGATGCTGATAGGCGGAATTTTATTCCTTTTGGTCATGCATTTTAAATTGACATTAATTTTGCTTACTTGCGTTCCTTTTGTGATTGTTCCTGTGTTGTATTTTGGCCGCCGAGTTCGCAGTTTATCCCGTGATAGCCAAGATGAAATCGCGAATGTAGGGCGTTATTTGTCTCAGGCATTACGTCACATTAAGGTGGTACAAGCCTATACCCATGAACAGCATGACGTGCAAAGATTCTCTGCTACAGTCGATCGAGCGTTTTACGTTAGTGTGAAACGCATTCAGCAGCGTTCATGGCTAACCTTGATGGTTATTTTACTGTCGATGAGTGGCATTGGTGTGATGTTGTGGTTTGGTGG
>CAXBGJ010000239.1:0-5237 GCA_963975045.1 uncultured Marinomonas sp.
GGGTATGGGAACATAGAAAGGCAGTAGAACTTCTCTTTGTTGGTATCAGCGACGGCTTTGAAGACTTTATTTTCGTCCCAAAAAGATTGTGCCGCTTGTTCAATTTGCTGCGGATTATATTGTTCTTGCATGATGTGTTCTTATCCCATGATCGACGAGAGGTGAGTAGACCTGTATTCTCTTTTAGAAAGAGACGCATTATAGCGACATAGCGCAACATAATGGTGAATTGGTCAACAGAGTCTGAAAATATACGTTATTTTATAGAGATGGCGCTCTAATTAGAAGATGCATCGAGGAGGAGTTATGAATTCTATGAAAAAAGATTCGTTAAAAAGTGAAAGCAATTCCAGTTTGGTTGAAGAAGCACGCAAAACATTAGAGGGAGCGAAGGATTGGTTTTTAGAAGATGCCGCTCTCATGACCGCGTATTGGCACGATAAAATGGGTTATACCGAAGCTTGGGTGGATGCAAATTGGCATCTAGTACTTGATGAAGGTCATGAAATTATTGAAGAGTTTGATGAAAAGGAAGACATTGCACTGTTATGGCTGATTAACCATGCTAATAACAACCCAGTACCGCTTGAGCAATGTCATGTGGCGGGCACTATAGTGGAACCTGGAGCGTATCATTGCATGTCTTGTGGGCATGATAATGTTGTCGAGGTGAAACAAACCTTAGCGCCTTGTGAGATCTGTCAGTATGGTTTGATGTCGACGCATCACGATCAAAATAGTGCTTAAGTTGTCATTTTGCCGTGTCATCAAGTGTTTTGATGACACGGTAATGTTTACGTTTTTATGGTGTTCGCTTTTTTACTAGGCCATTCAAATATGAAAAAGCCACGCAAAGTAACAGCAGTAAAAGAGTAGGCCAATAGCCCCAATAAACATAAGGGGTAACGCCGCTAAAGGCTTTTGCGACAGCAGTCAGTGTCGTCCTTTCAAATTGTGGTGCTTGAGCCACCACTTTCCCTTTTTCATTAATAAACGCGGTGATACCGGTATTGGTGGCGCGAATTACGTAACGTCCTGCTTCTTTGGCTCTAAACTGCGCTATCTGCAAGTGCTGCCAAGGGCCAAAAGAGGTTCCAAACCAACCATCATTGCTAATGGTAATGAGAAAATCACTGTCTCTTACCATGCGGCGAACCTGTTCTGCATACACAATTTCATAACAGATAAAAGGTGCAATCCCCCATTCGCCTACTTGCAAAACGGGTTGATTTTCATCGCCAGATTTAAAACTCGACATTGGCATTCCAAATACGTCAAGAATAGGGCCTATGTATTCTGAAAAAGGAATGTATTCGCCAAAAGGAACCAGTCTGCGTTTGTAATAAAGCCCGAAACCATCGCCCGTTGCCCAGATAGCGTTGTAGTAATCCTTTTTATCAGGGCTGACGTCTGGGATACCAGTAATCAAGGTAGTATGAGTGTCTGCTAGCTCTTTGCTAAAAGAGGAAAAATACGGTTTCATTTGAGAGTAGGAATACGTAATAGCAGTTTCTGGCCACACAACAAGTTCACTGTCTAGGTGTTCAATGGTGGCTTGTTGATAAAAAGCTAATGACTTACCGGCTGTTTGAGGAAGCCATTTCTCATCTTGCTTCACGTTGCCCTGAACCAAAGTGGTTTTTAATGTACCTGTTTGTTCTACCCAAGAAACAGGAAAGTAGTTCAAATAAGCAGCACACCCCCAAATAATAAATAAGACTAACATCAGGCTAAGCTGAGTTGGCTTATTTGATAATACGCAGGCAATAACACTTGACGTTAGCACCACTGCGGCACTGGTTAGCCATATTCCACCTATAGGTAATAACTCAAATAACCATGTATTTTCAATGGCATAGCCCGGTAATAGCCATGGAAACCCTGTAAAGAGGGTACTACGAGCGAATTCGCCGATGAGTAGGGCTAATGTGATCCATACGCTAGCGGGTAGTTGCGAGAAGCGATGGATTAGATGCCATGAAGCCCAAGCCGAAAAAGCCCAAAAGACACAAAGAACGACCACAAAAGCGAGCGTAATAAGCGCCGCGATGAGAATGCCAACTTGCCCATATTCTGCGATGCTGACATAAACCCAAGAAACGCCAGCGCCAAAAAAGCCTAAGGCGACGGATGAGCCTCTCCAAAAAGAAGTTTTTGCGGTAGGGCTGGTAATAACAAGAAGGCTAAACACCACTAGACTAACGAAGTAGCCTGGCCAAAAATGAAAAGGTGAAAAACTGGTAACGCCTATGGCGCCAGAAATGGTGCCAATAATACAAATGATGGCTGGAGGGAGTTTAGCGAACTGTGTTACCAAACGAGGCTTCCACCCCGTCTTTGTGTTGATTGAGTCGGGGTGAAGTGTCGTCATATTATTCTGATATTTCTTGTGTGGGTTTTGATACCTGAATCGTTTTGACTCGTCGACCATCTGATTTGATGATGCGGAAATGGAAGTTACTAAAAAACAACTCTTCATCACGTAATGGAACATGACCAAATTGTTGTACAAGAATTCCGCCGATCGTATCAAACTCTTCTTCGCTGAGTTCGGCTTTGAAATACTCGTTAAAGTCTTCAACAGTGCACAGCGCAGGAACAAGATAAACGCCTGCCTCCGTGGTAACTTGAATGCCTTCATTTTCAAGCTTGTCCGTTTCGTCTTCGATTTCACCGACGATTTGTTCAAGCACATCTTCAATCGTGACTAAGCCAGAGACGCTGCCGTATTCATCTAATACTAACGCCATGTGATAACGCTTGGTTCTAAAATCATTCAGTAGCACGTTAAGGCGCTTACTTTCTGGAATGAAGTTAGCCGGACGCAGGCGAGATAAAATATCTTCTATCGTGATGTTGCCATCTTTGAACAACAGTGGAAGTAAATCTTTCGCTAGTAAAACACCGAGAATTTCGTCGGAATCTTCTCCAACGACAGGAAATCGGGAGTGAGCGCAGTCGATAATTTTACGGATGGAGGTTTTTGGATCATCCTCGGACTTGATTACCACCATCTGAGAAGGTGGAATCATAATGTCACGGGCTTGCACTTCAGATACTTCTAAAGCGCCTTCTACAATGGTAAAAGCATCGCGATCTATGATGTCAGATTTTACGGCCGCTTCTAGAAGCTTGACAATATCGCCACGACTGCGTGGTTCGTCATTAAATGCTTGGGTTAAACGTTCAAACCAAGATTTTTGTTGATCGTTGGACATGCTCGATCGGTCGTCACTCATTAGGGTCTTAACTCACTCTTTTATCAAATAAGGGTCGGAAATAGACAGAGATGCTAACAGCTGCGTTTCTATTAATTCCATTTCATCTGCTTCATCATCATTTATATGGTCATAGCCGCGCAAATGCAAGATGCCATGAATCGTCATATGAGCCCAATGATGCAGTAATTCTTTATCTTGTTCTTTGGCTTCTTTTTCGACAATTTGAGTGCAAATCACCAAGTCTCCCAATAATGGAAGCTCTAATCCTGGTGGTGCCTCAAATGGAAAAGAAAGGACATTCGTTGGTTTGTCCTGGCCTCTGTACTCATGATTTAGCGCATGACTCTCTTCTTCATCAACAATACGAATGGTAACTTCAAATTCTTCGCCTAACGTCGGTAAGGCTTTTTCTACCCAAAGCCTGAAATCTGCTTCACTGGGTAAACGCTGTGTTGCTTCTGTGGCAATTTGTAAATCAAGTTCTAAATGCGCCATTATTTTCCACCTGAAGACGGTTCGCTTGAAGAGTGCTCTGCTTGCGCAGCAAGGCGAGCTTGGGTGCGCACTTTTTTCTCTGCTTCTTCTTCAATATCAAAACGATCATAGGCTTCGACAATACGCTGTACGATAGGATGGCGAACGACATCGGAAGAGCTAAACATTGTCATGCTGATACCGCTGACGCCTTTTAGAACGTGCATGGCTTGCGCCAAGCCAGACGTGGTTCCACGTGGTAAATCGACTTGTGTAGTGTCACCAGTGATAACCGCCGTTGATCCAAAACCGATGCGCGTCAAAAACATTTTCATTTGCTCGCGAGTGGTGTTTTGGCTTTCATCAAGAATGATAAAGGCGTTATTAAGCGTTCGGCCACGCATAAATGCAAGCGGGGCAATTTCGATGACGTTTTTTTCGATTAATTTATCAACCAATTCGAAACCGAGCATTTCATACAAAGCATCGTAAAGAGGGCGTAGATAAGGGTCGATTTTTTGTGATAGATCGCCGGGTAAAAAGCCCAGTTTTTCTCCCGCTTCTACTGCTGGTCGAACCAACATTATGCGCTCAACACGATCCGCTTCTAATGCTTCAACCGCACAAGCAACCGCTAAATAGGTTTTACCAGTGCCCGCAGGGCCAATACCAAAGTTAATGTCGTGTTTACGAATTTGTTTGACGTAACCCTGCTGATTTGCCCCTTTGGGTTTGACAAATGCCTTGCGAGTTTTGATGACGAGTTGACCCGCGTTGTCATTTTTACTGCTGGTTAGAGATTCAATCGCCGATTCTTGAAGATAAAGGTGAATCGTCTCAGGCGTTACTTGGCCATTTGCTAGCGCTTCACGATAGAGATTTTCCAGTAGCATTTTTGTTGCCGCGACATGCTCAGGATTTTCACCGGAAATATCGAAAAGTTCAGCACGGTATCGAATCGTAACATCCAGTCGCTTTTCGATGAGCTTGATATTCTCGTCTAGTTGACCACATAGCCCAACCAAAGCCTCGGCTTCGGCAGGCGCTAAACGGATTTGTTGAGTTGTCTGTGTGATTTCCAAGAGTTACCTTTGATTATTGAAGTACAAAGTCAGTGTCGAGTTCAGAGTTTATTAATTCGCCAAGCAGCGAGTTAGGATAAGCGTCTGTAATAACAACATCAGCGAATTTACCAATCAATTGTGGGTCGAACGCTCGGAAGTTTACAATCCGATTGTTTTCCGTTCTGCCTTGAAGTTGTCCAGGATCACGAGGTGAATAGCCGCTTATTAGGATGCGCTTTACTTCGCCAACCATCGACAAGCTGATGTCATAAGCTTGCTGGCTAATACGGCGTTGTAAAATAGATAAACGCTCTTTTTTAACGTCATCAGGCGTATCGTCTTCTAGGTTAGATGCGGGTGTGCCAGGGCGTTGGCTATAAATAAAACTGAAAGAATGGTCGAAACCAATTTCTTGAATCAGATTCATTGTATCAATAAAGTTTTCGTCTGTTTCACCTGGGAAACCAATTATAAAGTC
>CAXBGJ010000240.1:0-5065 GCA_963975045.1 uncultured Marinomonas sp.
TTTCTTTACAAGGAGAAAACCTTTCTTAGTCAAAGCGAAAGCCAGCCCTTTGGGCTGGCTTTTTTTATGGTAAGCTTAGCGAACTTGTGACTCCGCTTAATGGGGTATGTTTTGTTTTGATTAGCATAAAATAGGAAGGCGCGTTGTGTCAGAAGAAATGAGTGAGTCGGTACGATCACCAGTTTGGGAGTTGTTTGCCAAACAAGCGGCGTTTATTGCGGCTTTATTGTTTTTATTCTTTTTTGGTTTGGCGACCTATACCTACAGTCCAAATGATGCTGGTTGGTTTTATTCTGGTAATGGCACCGCCATTCAAAACTCAATGGGGCCGATCGGGGCTACCATTGCGGATTTGACGTCTGGTTTTTTCGGTTCTTTATTTTATTCTTTGCCTCCATTGTTTTTTTGGGTTGCTATTATTATATGGCGTAACCCGCACTCTCTGTTGCCATTAAATAACGCCTTGCTTTGCACTATCGGTAGTATTTTGTACTTATCTTTTGCGTCTGTTTTGTGCTTCTTACACACGGTTGGTGAAACGGCTCTTCAATATGGAACAGGTGGCATATTAGGTCATGGTTTAGGGAAATTGTTATACGGCTTTATCGGTTACGATGGGGCTACGTTAGTCAGTTTGGCCTTGGTTATTTTGTCTTTTACTTTATTGGCTCAGCTGCATTGGTTGAGTTTGATGGATAGCTTGGGTGAAAAAACGTTTAATTTTGTTATGTTTGTTCGTCAAAGATGGGCAAACAATCGTGAAGCCAAGGCCAATAAAAAAATAGAAACAACAGGCGATGTTTCGGAGGAGGCTGAAGAGCCCGCTATCATCCGAAAAAGAAGAAAGGCGAAATCTGAACCTGTCTCGAGTGAACAGCATACTGGTAATGTCCTGTTTGAAGATCCTCAGTTAGAGGGGGATCTTTCTGAAGAAGTGCCTTTTAAAGACAGTGATGATAAAAAAACTAAATTTGCTTTGTCGTCCTTATTCTCAAAATCTAAAAAAACGTCAGCTGAAACCGAGTTGCTTAAATCACACGAAGAGCCTGAATTTGGTGGTTTAGACACATTATCGGTCGATGATAATGACGGAGTGAATTTTGGCGATACACTGTATATTGAAGAATCTTGGATTGCGCCAAGTGGCAAACCTCCTGTATCTGATTCTGCCGTGGCTAAGTCTATTCCTTCGAGTATTGATCAAGGTGAGCGTCACGAAGAGGCTTCAACTAGCCTTTCCAAGGAACAAGCGGATGCCATGCTGTTTAATGATAATCCAGCGTCCACAATCCCACCTGCGCATAAGCCCGCATTTCGCACCTTATCTGAAGCAAAACAACTGGATTCTCTAGGTGGTCCTTCTTCAAATGATGACGAGAGTCGTCAAAATACAAAAGCTTACTCACTGCCAGATCGTTCTGTATTGACTACGCCAAAGCCAAAAAAGGGTGGGTACTCGGAAGACGAATTATTGGCTTTGTCGGAATTATTAGAACGTCGGTTGCAGGATTTTGGTGTCAAGGCAGATGTGGTGGAAGTGAACCCTGGCCCGGTTATTACACGGTTTGAAATTCAGCCAGCCCCGGGTGTTAAAGTGTCACGAATTACCAACTTGGCAAAAGATCTTGCACGATCTTTGAGTGTGATGAGTGTTCGTGTGGTTGAAGTCATTGCAGGAAAATCTACCATCGGCATTGAGATCCCTAATCAAGTTCGGGATACAGTGTATTTTGCTGAAGTGATCAACTGCGATGCGTATGATCGATCTTCATCTCCGCTGACTCTGTCTCTTGGTCATGATATCTCCGGTGAGCCTGTTGTCGTAGATTTGGCGAAAATGCCTCATGTTCTGGTGGCTGGTACAACGGGGTCGGGTAAGTCTGTCGGCGTTAATGCGATGATTTTAAGTATGCTGCTGAAGTCCACGCCAGATGAAGTGCGCATGATCATGGTCGACCCAAAAATGCTTGAATTGTCGATTTATGAAGGTATTCCTCACCTTTTAACGCCGGTTATTACGGATATGAAAGACGCGGCTAACGGCTTGCGCTGGTCGGTAGATGAAATGGAGCGCCGTTATAAATTAATGTCTAAATTAGGCGTGCGTAATATTGCGGGTTATAACAAAAAAGTGCGTGATGCTATTGAGGCAGGTAAGCCAATTGAAGATCCGTTGTGGCAACCGGAAATGGCGATGTTTTCCGAAGACGGCGTTGCTCGTACGGTTCCGCATTTAGAACCTTTGCCTTACATTGTGATTGTCGTGGATGAATTTGCCGATATGATGATGATTGTTGGTAAGAAGGTTGAAGAGCTGATTGCTCGTATTGCGCAAAAAGCAAGGGCCGCCGGAATTCACCTAATATTGGCGACTCAGCGACCATCCGTAGATGTTATTACCGGTTTGATTAAAGCGAACATTCCGACACGAATGGCGTTTCAAGTGTCCTCAAAAATCGATTCTCGTACTATTTTGGATCAAGGTGGTGCGGATCAATTATTAGGTATGGGGGATATGTTGTATCTTCCGGCTGGTTTGCCAACCCCAATACGAGTGCATGGTGCTTTTGTGTCCGACGAGGAAGTGCACGCCGTGGTAGAGGAGTGGAAGCAACGTGGTACACCTAACTACATAAATGATGTGGTGGTGAATCCAGAAGACTTGATGTCCGGTGATGACAGTGAAGATAAAGATGCACTTTATGACGAAGCAGTGAAAATTATCATAGAAACGCGTAAAGCTTCTATCTCATCGGTTCAACGTCGTCTTAAAATAGGTTACAACAGAGCAGCGAATTTGGTTGAAGCCATGGAAGCAGCTGGTTTGGTTGGACCTATGGGAACCAATGGCCAGCGTGATATTTTAATTCCGGAATAAAAAGCAATTATTTAGGCCTTTTTTTATAGGCTCTTATTTATAATAAAGTTTTGGAGAAGTATGTTGATAAATAAATTAGTCGCCATGGTTGTATTGAGTATTGTGATCGCTTTCCAGGCGGTGACGGTACAGGCGGAAGAGCAAGTAACTGATTCAATTGAAAATTTATTAGAAAGCAACCGAAATATTGAAGGCGAGTTTCGCCAAGTAACCTACGATGAAAAAGGCAAACAGTTACAGGTAAGTGAAGGTATTTTTCTTTTAGCGAAACCCAATCAGTTTGTGTGGGACAGCGTGACGCCTTTTGCCCAGCGTATTATTTCTGACGGTAAGATGATAACTGTCTGGGATGTGGATTTAGAGCAAGCTACAAAAAGACCATTGTCTGGCGCGGTTGGAAACTCTCCTGCGGCCTTACTGGGGCAGCCTGCGAACGAGGTGCTTCCTCATTATAATATAACTAAACTGGGTGAAGAAAAATTTCGTCTTGTGCCTAAAGGTGATCAGGATTTATTCCAGAATTTGACACTGTCTTTTAGAAATAAAGTAATTAGTGCAATGAGTATTCTCGATTCGCTTGGACAAACGACGGTGATTGAGTTCAAAAATGTTGAGCATCATGAAGGCGTTGCCAAAGAAAATTTTGTCTTGGATTTGCCTGATAATGTGGATGTGATTGAAGAAGGTCAGTGATGAAAGATCTTTTTTCCGATGTGCCAACGGAAGCTTATCAGCCTCTTGCCGCCAGAATGCGACCTACAAGCCTTGATGATTACATAGGGCAGTCACATTTGGTTGGCCCAGGAAAGCCTTTAAGAAGGATGGTGGAAACAGGTCATTGCCATTCTTTTATTCTCTGGGGGCCGCCAGGTGTCGGAAAAACGACGTTTGCGCAATTATTGTCCCATGCCCTTGACGCACAATTTATTGAAATGTCAGCGGTCATGTCTGGTGTGAAAGAGATTCGCGCCGCGGTTGATCAAGCTAAACAATCGCGCATGATGAGTGGCGCTCAAACAGTGTTGTTTGTAGACGAAGTACATCGTTTTAATAAATCCCAGCAAGATGCATTTTTACCCTTTATTGAAGATGGCACTTTCTTGTTTATTGGTGCAACAACGGAAAATCCGGCGTTTGAATTGAATTCTGCCCTATTATCGCGAGCGCGTGTTTATCGCTTGAAAACACCTAGCGTAGAAGACATTCAGCTTGCTCTTGTGCGTGCATTACAACGTCATGAAAAAGGCATTGGTGCTGATTCTCAGGGTGATGGTTTCCAAATTGATGAGTATTTTCTGACGGTGTTGGCTCAAGCGGCCGATGGTGATATTCGTCGCGGTTTAAATTTCTTGGAAATTTTATCGGACCTTGTTGAGCCGGGAACTAAGGTTACGCAAGAGCAGTTGGAAGATGTGTTGGGCGGTAGCGTGCGTCGTTTTGATCGAAAAGGCGATGTCTTTTATGATCAAATTTCGGCGTTCCATAAATCTGTTCGAGGGTCCTCGCCAGACGGTGCCTTATATTGGATGGCAAGAATGCTCGACGGTGGTTGCGACCCTTTGTACATAGCACGACGCTTGCTGGCCATTGCGTCAGAAGACATCGGTAATGCCGATCCAAGAGCTCTGCAAATAGGCTTGAACGCTTGGGATGTATTCGAGCGCGTTGGTCCGGGAGAGGGTAATCGAGCCATTGCTCAAGCGGCAGTATATATGGCCAGTGCTCCCAAGAGTAACGCGGTTTACCAAGCCTTTAATCAAGCAATGTCAGATGTGGCAGCGCAACCAAGCTATGACGTCCCTGTGCATTTGCGTAACGCGCCAACGTCACTGGCTAAAAGTATGGGTCATGGCGATGAATACCGTTATGCGCACAATGAAGAGCATGCTTATGCCGCTGGGGAAAACTATATGCCGGAAGAGTTGGCTAATATGCGTTATTATCAGCCTACGGATCGTGGCTTAGAGAAAAAAATTAACGATAAGTTGGCTTGGCTGTCTGATTTGGACGATCAGAGCCCGCTTCAGCGCTATACTGATTTATTAAGAAAAGACGGTTAACTACAAGAAAAGTTAGTTAACTACTAAAAAATTAGTTACAAGAAAATTAGTGACAAGAAAGCGCTTTTTCTCCAAGGAATAAAAAATGATGTATTTTATGATTGCTGTTGGTGGTGCGTTTGGCGCC
>CAXBGJ010000241.1:0-5051 GCA_963975045.1 uncultured Marinomonas sp.
ATCGAAAGAGATCCAACGCTTACTTATCGAATTATAAAATTGACTCAAAAGGCTCTGTATCTAAGTCAATTTAATGTATCTAATGCCCAGAGAGCGATAGAAATTATAGGTATAAGGGATTTAATTAAATGGGTCGGTATGGTGATGTTGAGCAGCGTTCTGGGTAAACCAGATTGTTTATATTCCATGGCGGTTTCTCGAGCGTGCTTCTGTCAGAGCCTTTCTGCCATATTATTTCCAAAATTAGAAGGTGCATTTTTGGTTGGTCTTTTTTCGTATCTACCCAGCTTTTTTGATGAAGAGCTTTCTGCACTTCTAAAAGAGTTTCCTCTTGATGAAAACATTAAAGTCGCTTTATTAGAATATAAAGGTAATTTAGGCGGCATTTTAAAAATAGTCGAAGCCTATGAGTCTGGTCGTTGGGAAAAAATTCCTTTTGATCAACTTGCTAGCAAAGAAATATCGAAGCAGTCGCTTAAAGATTTGTATGTTCAAAGTTTAAAAGAAGCTCGTGAGATGGGGACGTTATGATAGACATTGGTGTAAACATAAATCACAGCTTCTTTCTTGATGATGTAGATAAAACGTTAGGAGAAATGCAAGAGGCTGGGGTGAACGGTATGATTTGCATTGCCTCTGATTTAGAAGAAAGTAGACAGGTTCAAGCATTGAGCCAAATACATCCTATGATATGGAATACCCTAGGCTGCCATCCGCATCACGCTAAAAAATGGCAAGCCGACAGTCAATCTCATTTTGCTCAGCTTATCCAAAAAAAGAAGCCGGTTGCTATGGGCGAAACAGGTCTTGATTTTAACCGTAACTATTCAACACCGGATGAACAACGCTACGCTTTTCATCAACAAATAGAGTTGGCATCTGAGTATCAACTGCCCTTGTACCTTCACGAGAGGGACGCGCATGAGGAAATGCTTGAAATACTTATGAAGCACCCAGTATTGGCTCAAAAGTCCGTAATTCATTGCTTTACAGGCAGCAGAACCGAGCTAGAAAGGTATTTAGAGTTAGGGTTGTGTATTGGTATTACGGGTTGGGTTTGCGACGAGCGACGAGGCGCGGACTTACAAGCATCAATCCCACACATTCCAATGGATCGATTGCTCTTAGAAACCGATGCACCCTATTTATTACCAAGAAACATTCGACCTCGACCGAAAAAAAATCATCCAAAATATCTGCCTTGGGTAGCGCAAGAGGTCGCGAAACTAAAAGGTGTTTCTCTTGAAGAGCTGATTCAGGCGACAAGGAATAATACACAGACCGTCTTCGGTATTCGGGTATAAAAATACGTATCAGAGCAACGAAATCTGTTGTGAGAGCAGGCTTGCCATGCTGGTTTTAAAAAATGGCAAGATGCTATCGGCAATGGGTTCAATCTGTTTTTCTATATAATGTTCGTAATCTAAATCGATCAAGTTTTTTTCACTTTCGTAAGGCACTACACCGGATCGCTGATAGACATAATACACACGTTTTCGTCCTTTATTGTATTCCAAAGGAAGCCCCTGCTCCGCTCGCTTGTGATCTATCATGGCCGCAGCTCTAACATGAGGTGGTTTATTTTTAGTATAAGAAGCCAAGGGGCGACTCAGTTGTTTGCTGTAAACGAGTTGATCGTCATACTCCCCCAATCTGAGCTTTGAAATGGTCTCTTGAATAAAGTTAATCGGGTTTTCATCACTGAATATTTTTTCAAACAAAGTGCGCTGAAATTGCCTTGCTAGCGGTGTCCAATCGGTTCGAGCCGCTTCTAGACCTTTAAATATCAATTCTCCGTTGGACTTCCCAGCATAACGTTTCTTACTTCCCTCTTCTTGGCCTCGTATAGTCGGCATAAAAAAGCGCTCGTAGATTCGTTCAAACTCCAGCTCTAAATGGGAATCTAATTGAGCATAGTCCTGACACCATTTCGATAAACAAAGGTTAATTTGCTGACACAATTCCTTACCCTGTTCCTGCGGATCTGCTTGTGGGTCATTGAGTGTCACGAAGAGTGAATCCGTGTCGCCGTATATTACCTTGGCGTCACGCTCCTCCATCCATGCTTGTGTCCTGGCCAGTAATTCATGGCCACGCATGGTGATGGAACTAGCGAGCTCTGCATGATAAAAACGGCAAACGTTTGACCCTAAAACACCATAAAATGAGTTCATAATGATTTTGATGGCATAACTCAAAATATCATTATGCTCTTGTTTGGCTTTTTCCCTTGCTTGAGCAAGCTCGGAAATTAAGCCTGGCAGTATGGCGTTTTGTCTGTCGAAATGAGCGCCTAAGAAACCCGCAACCAAATTAGAGGACGTTTGATCAGAGTCTTGTTTTCTATGAGTTGCGGTGACTCTCGCTAAAGGATCAATATAAAAAGTTCGGATAATACTTGGGTAAAGACTTTTAAAATCGAATACTAAAACATTCTTATGTAACCCAGGTATGGATGACATAACAAAACCGCCCGGACTGGCAACAAAGTCTTCTTCCGTCCAAGCCGGAGCAACCCAGCCAGCAGCGTGTAATCTGGGTAAATAGAGGTTTTCAAAGGCCGCTACCGAGCCCCCCGTTTGCTCTAAAGGGATACCTGTTAAATCGACACGAGTTTGTTGTAATTCGATCAATTTTAGCTTTTCAAAAATCCGCATAACAAGATCACAATCTTGAAGGTTATAAGCCACAAAAGCGTCTAAATCTTCTTTGTGTAACCTTTCAATTTCTTGCCAGCGCTCAGCGCCATGTAACAATTTGCCATCGTCCAAGATTTCTTTACTGACGTTATTTAGACTATAGGATTCAAATTGATACCCACCCACTTTTAACAAGGTAATACCGTCCAACGCGACTCGTCCGGGAATACTGGCAAAATACTTTCCTTGATTGTCGGAAGAGCGGATATTCCAATTTTCACCATTCACGCCAAAAGAAGGACGAATCCCTAGGGTTTGACAACGCTGATCAATAAACTGCAAATCAAAGCCGATCAAATTCCAACCAATGAAAATGTCGGGAGAATGTTTTCTGACGTAGCGTATAAACGCAAGCAATAAACTTTTTTCGTCAGTAAAGCATTGCACCAAAGGCGACGTATATTCTTGATCTGTCACGACAAACGCAATTCGCTGATCGGCCGCTGTAATGCCAATAGACAGCAAGGTATTGGTGGATACTGAGGTTTCGATGTCGAGCGACCAAACTCTCCAATCCGGCTGCCAATTTCCAGCAATGACTCGTGCTTGGCTAAATATTTGATTGGCGGAATCCGCTACGCCGATGAATCTAACGGCGCCGCGAATATTTCGTTCCATTAAATATCGATTGTGGGCTTTTATGTCTTCTTCGAAAACAGAATAGCCATTCTGCTTGACCCTATTAGTCATTTGCTGGTGGAGTGTGAGACTACCGCTTTGCACCAACGCAATAGGGTTATTATCGAAGGATAGGAACTGGGACTGAGAGCATTGTACGCCATTCAAGTTATTTGGCAGGCTATCGAGCGGAGCATCAGTGAAAAAAACACTAAGCTGCCTATCCGGAAGTACTTTAACAGTCCCTTCCGGTGTTTTTATAAATAGGCTCATTTCAATCTTGCCGCCTACTTCACGAGTATGGCGGCTGACAATATAGCCCTGTCTTTCTACAAACATTAAACAGCCTAGATAATGAAAAGTGCTTTATAGCCCACGCAACAAAAGCATAGGCGGCACTTTTAACACAGTCCTGCTAGCAAATACACCAATGCTTGAAATGACACAGACTCCAATTAAAGGGCCAAATAACCATAACAAAGGATGAAAGCTCGCATCCGCGTTAAACACAAAGACCTGCAATCCGTACAAACAGGTTTCTGCGCCAATGGCCGCGATGAGACCAGAAAAAAAGCCGAGAGCGCCAAACTCAACAAACAAGGCTTGTCGAACTAATGCGCTTTTTGCCCCTAATACTCGCAATAATGCCCCCTCTTCTAGTCTCTCTTCTAATGTTGATCGTACGCTTGCTAATAAAACCAAAGCGCCAGCACTTAGAATGCATAATAAAACAAGCTGAATTGCTTGGGACAACTGACCAATTATGGTCTGTATTTGTTTTAAAATATCACCCACATTTAGAATCGATACTGTTGGAAATGCCGACATGGCCTTGTAAAAAGATTGTGCCTTAGACTCTTCAATAAACAAGCTACTGACAAAGTTAGCAGGATAGTCTTCCAAAATGCTCTTTGGCAAAATGAGATAAAAGTTTGGCTGCATCGACCCCCAATCCACAGTACGCACTGAAGTGATAGGTAATGTCACTATATTGCCGCCAATATTTATCGTCAGCTTATCTCCTAGTGTGAGATTGGCTTCTTTCGCGACTCGTTGCTCAATAGAAAGGCCTTCAGCAGTAAAATCCCCAGAAACTAATTCATTGCCTTTACCAATCGAGTCGGCCCATGTGAGATTAAGCTCACGTTCATACAGTTCTGGTTCGCCCTTTTCGTTAGGATAAAGCGTCTGAACCATTTCGCCGTTTGCCGCCGTAACGCGACCACGAACCATAGGATACCACTCTGATTTTTGAACATTAAGTTTGCTTGTCTGGTTATTTATTTGATCAATTTGGTTAGCTTGAACATTGAACAAATAATGGTTTGGCGCGTCTTCTGGCAGTTGCTGTTGCCAATCGGCAATGAGACTAGACTTCACTCCAATTAAGATAAGCGTCAGCATGATAATTAACGTGAACACTAGGAGCTGAAATAAGTTTGGGACCAGCCTTCTGTACAAAGAGGCAAGGCCAATTTGCCAGCCGCTGGTGGCGCCTGATGTGAGGGAACGACCAAGCTTAAATGCAATCCAGCCAATACCTGCAACTAACAGTGCAATACCAAATATGGCAGCTGTCATGATGCTTGGTAGTAAAAAACCTTTTGTGTAAACACACATCAACCCGTACATACCAAGAAAGCCGATGAGATAGATGACAAAGGTGTTTAGTTCAATTTTGGCATTGGGCTGCAATACGGATAACGGAGATATTTTAATGAGATGAGACATAAG
>CAXBGJ010000242.1:0-5046 GCA_963975045.1 uncultured Marinomonas sp.
GCCGATTTAGCGTGGCGTTTCCGCGTATTCGACCGTGTGAAGGTGGCATCGTGCCCAAATCGGTGATTTCAGATCGACAGTTGGTTCAATTGATTGCCGCGTGGCGTTTATTTGATAGAGATTTAGAAATGAGTTTATCAACCCGTGAATCCCCCGAGTTTCGTCATCATGCGGTTCGCATGGGGTTTACGACGATGAGTGCCGAATCCAAAACCCAACCGGGTGGTTATGCAGACGATGCACAAGACGCACTTGAACAATTTGAGATCAGCGACGAGCGTTCTGTTGCTGATATCTCGGCAATGATCCGATCACAAGGGCGTGAAGTCGTCTGGAAAGACTGGGATCCTGCGCTTTCGAATTCTAAATAGGCCAATCAAATGTCATGCCGTTCCCCGTCATTTCTAAGAATGTGGTTGTGTTTACTCGGTTAGTAGGGAAAGCCTGTGAATGCGTATTTTCCCTTACACACTCATGACAAGTTGTGCATCTGGATTCACTCTCTTTGGCACTGTTTGACAATTAAATCGACATAATAGATTTCATTCAAACAGGAAACAGAGCGTAAGGAGCTAACAATGTTTAATCGTAAAAAAGCAGGAATGATAGGTGTAATCGGTTTGAGTGCCGCGATTATAACGGGTGTTGCGGTCAATGCATTTGCTGACACCAAAACACCACAAGCAGCGGCCAAAAACGAGCCGATTCCAGAAGCCCAATTTAATGCAGCGCCAAGTCATGAACAACTGGCAAGCCGTATGGCGCAGCAGCTTGGTTTAGATGAAAAAACACAATCGAAAGTGTCTGATCTTTTTGAAAAAGATGGCGAGGCTATTCGTAAAATACAAGAGCAGCTTCATAGCACTCAAGTAGAACTAAGCAGCTTGTCACCAAATTCAAAAGACTACATGGACAAAGTGGATGACCTTGCTGAAGAAAGTGGAGAATTGACGGAAACGCTTACTATTGCTTTCGCAAAAAATCGAGCTGGATTGTATGAATTATTAACGCCGCAACAGATTGAAAAGCTCGAAACTCCAGTGCAACCACAATCGTAATGTTTGGCTAACTCACTTCCCTTTATATTGAGCGCTTTGCCCCAGCTAAAATGCTGGGGCTTTTTTATGTGTATCCGCGGTTAAAGGGGGCGATTTAAAGAGATCTGACCTCTTTAAGACGTGACCCCTTTAAGGCGAAAGAGAGTGTGTTAACTTGCTACAGTATTGAATAACTCGAAGTACGTCGGAAAGGTTTTTGAGGTGCAACCCGGATCGTTGATCGTTACTGTCGTATCCGAAAAAGCAACGAGTGAAAAGCACATGGCGATTCGGTGGTCGTTGTAGGTGTCAATCTCAGCGTGTTTCAGTTTCGCTACCGGTGTGACAGTAATGAAATCTTTGCCTTCAATAACGTCTGCTCCGAGCTTTTTCAATTCGGTTGCCATAGCGTATAAACGGTCTGTTTCTTTTACGCGCCAGTTATAGATGTTTCGGATAGTGGTTGGGCCTTTGGCAAAAAGGGCCGTCGTGGCAATGGTCATGGCCGCATCTGGAATGTGGTTCATGTCTAAATCGACGCCGTTAAGTTCCTTGTGTTCTGCTTCTATCCACGTTGGGCCGTAGGTGATTTTAGCGCCCATTTTCTCGAGTACTTCTGCAAACTTGACATCGCCTTGCACGCTGTCTGTTCCTACTCCGTGAACTTTAATTTTTCCGCCGGCAATGGCCGCCGCAGCTAGGAAATAAGATGCTGAAGACGCGTCGCCTTCCACCATGATTTCACCTGGGCTTTGGTAGGTCTGTTGACCTTTCACGACAAAAGCTTGGTAATTTTGATTTTCTACTTCAACACCGAATTGCTTCATCACATGCAATGTAATATCGATGTACGGCTTAGACACTAATTCACCATCGACTTTGATGGTTAAGTCGTTCTTCGCCAAAGGCGCACTCATCAAAATAGCCGTTAAAAATTGGCTAGAAATATTGCCTTTAATAGAGACTTCGCCGCCAGACAAACCATTGGCTTTAATTCGCAGCGGAGGGTAGTTTTTCTCGCCTTCATAAGCAATGTCTACACCTAATGCTTGTAGTGCATCGACAAGATCGCCAATCGGACGTTCGTGCATGCGAGGTTCGCCGTGAAGATGGAACTCGCCTTTGCCAAGACAGAGTGCGGCAGTAAGAGGGCGCATTGCTGTGCCGGCATTACCGAGGAATAAATCGCCAAAATCGGCCTGAATAGGACCGCCAAGGCCCTCTAAAATACAAGTCGTACCCTTGTCTTCTAGGGAGTAGTTAACACCTAATTTGGTGAGACTTTCTAGCATGTGACGAATGTCGTCGCTGTCTAGTAAGTTGGTAATCTTTGTGGTGCCCTTCGCTAAGGTTGCTAAAAGTAAAATGCGGTTAGAAAGGCTTTTGGAACCTGGGATTTGGATCTCTCCATTGGCTTTGGAAAGGGGGCCTAGCGTAATTGAATTCATTATTAAGTCCATCACAGTGGTGTTTTGGTTGTTGTTTAGCTCTTGTGTTTAGTTGCGTGTCGCTGCGAGTAAATTATAAGTGTTCGTGTTGCCCAAAAGTTGTCCGTTGTATGTGGTCGCGTCGCTCTTGTCGTAGAGGTCGGTCTTGAATGCGCCTAGTATACCTTCGATGATGAGTCATGTCAGTTGTCAGGCGATGTGTAATATAAACGCGGAGCTATTTAAGCTTGTGTTGTTTGTGTCATAACTTAAAATACCGAGCATTTAAAGAGTGACACAAAAGGAGATAGTCCATGAGACACCAGTATCATCCACTTGGTTTTGAGGGGTCGCGCTTAGCACAAGGCTTTTGGCGAATGGAAGAGTGGAACATGACTTCTCAAGCGTCATTGGGTTTTATTGAAGCCTGTTTAGATCTTGGTGTGACCACATTTGATCATGCCGATATTTATGGTGATTATCAGTGCGAAACCTTGTTTGGTAATGCGCTAAAGCACAAACCAGCATTGCGCGATAAAATGGAAATCATCACCAAGTGTGGGATTTTGCTGCCATCTAATCGTCGCCCTGATATTGAAGTACATCGTTATGACTATCGTGCTGAACATATTTTGGCGAGTGTGGATCGTTCGTTGGATAACTTGCAATGCGAATACATTGATACCTTGTTACTGCATCGTCCAAGCCCATTAATGGACGCGGATGAGATTGCTCAAACGTTTGATTTGTTATTTACCCTTGGCAAAGTAAAGCATTTTGGTGTGTCGAATTTTACTCCGTACCAGTTTGATTTATTGCAGTCGCGTCTTGATGCGCCATTGATTATTAATCAAGTGGCGCTGTCTCCTTTGGCGTTGCAACATTTTGAAGACGGGACATTGGATCATGTGCAACAACATGCGGTGACACCAATGGCTTGGTCACCTTTTGCAGGTGGCGACATTTTTTCAGGCACGGATGAAAAAGCCAAGCGTATTCAAATAGTATTAAAAACAGTCGCAGAGGAGATGGGTTGTGCTGTTGATCAGGTTGTTGTTGCTTGGTTGTTGCGCCACCCTGCAGAGATTTGTCCTGTAATGGGGTCTGGGAAAATAGTGCGTTTGGCCGCAGCAGTCGATGCTATGGCCATCACATTAAGTGATGATAATTGGTTTCGTATTTGGGTCGCGTCTCAAGGGCGCTCTGTAGCGTAATTCTAATGATTACTCGTCGTTTTATTATTCGGTAAAGCCGCTTTATAGCGGTTTTTTTGTATCTATTGTTTTGTCTTTGTTCTGTGTGTGTGTAGAACGTGTGTTGTTTCGTAATTGATCGATGGAAATGGTGTGTTTATTTCTTCTAATGTCGTAATGTGAGTCGCCATTTTGAGGCACAATTTTGAGGCACATTTGATGAAACCATCTTCTGCTATAATTTTGATATCTGTTGGGTTAATGGTTGTTTCGAGTTTGCAAGCTAAAGAACTTTCTGTTCCAACCGGACGAGTGATTTTGACCGTAACTGGCGCAATCTCTAATACAAATACCGCAAATAAAACCGCTGAGTTTGATCGTCAAATGCTGATGGATCTTGATGTAATTACTCAACAAACAGGAACACCTTGGACTGAGGGGGTTGACTCCTACAAAGGTCCTTTACTGAGATCCTTATTGGCGGTAGTTGGGGCAAAGTCTGATACTTTATTCGTGCAAGCACTGAATGATTACCGTGCTTTAGTGCCCGTCCAAGATAGCTATGACTACGATCTTATTCTTGCTATGGAAATGAACGGGGAACCAATGGGGATAAGGGACAAAGGACCGCTTTTTCTACTTTATCCTTTCAAGGAATCACCAGAATTAAACAATGAAGTGATTCATAATCGATCTGTATGGCAGATAAAGGCGATAAACGTCGAGTAATGTTGTTATGAGTTTTTATTTTCCTCCTAGTTTTAAATGCATCAAAAACAAAAAAATATCACCATTTTTTATTTTGGTGATTGCCGCAGTTCTCTTTATGTGTGCAGCGATCATGACTTTTACACAGCTTTATGAACGTCAGAATTTAATTATGTCAGCTGTGGAAGAAGATGCATTGTGGGCTTCTTATCAATTGGATAGAGAGGCGCTGAAACTGAGGAATATACTCAAGCTGTTAGATGATGATTTTAGTGAAGATCGCCTTGAAGAAGCTAAGTTGCGTTTTGATATTTTATATAGCCGTGTCAATATTTTAGAAAAAAGTAAATTAAATGTGTTGTTTTATCGAATGTCAAACTGGAATGAAAGTTTCACATATTTTGATAAAAAATTAAAATATATGGACAGTTTGCTGTTTGTTGAAGCAGTAAAATCAAATATTAGTATATTGTCCAAAGAAAGCGATCTTTTATTGGTTAAAACTGAACGTTTGGTGCTTGATGTTTTGGCCTTAAGATCTGCCGAAAAAGTAAAGCACAGAAATGATTCATTGGATTTGTTTATTTATCTTACTACATTAATTTCGCTTTTAACCATCACTATGGCAATTATTGTATTTATGCTTTTTAAACAACTTAAGGTAGTTAATATATCTTATGG
>CAXBGJ010000243.1:0-5020 GCA_963975045.1 uncultured Marinomonas sp.
CACAAGAAACGTCTATTAGTCTGGTTCTGTCGGTTGGGATTCATGGTAATGAGACTGGCCCGATTGAGTTAGTGAATCATCTGGTGACCTCTATTCTAGATGGGCGGATTTCATTGTCGGTTCGTTTGCTGGTTCTTATTGGTAACCCGGTCGCTGCGAACCAAGCAATACGGTTTTGCGATGTAAATTTAAACCGCTTATTTAGTGGTGCGTGGCAAAACTATGACGGGTTTGAGGCACAAAGAGCACAACACCTTGAAAAAGCCGTTGGTGATTTTTATTCAATGACCAACAATGAAACGACACAAACGCGATTACACTACGATCTGCATACTGCGATTCGTGGATCTATGCATGAAAAGTTTGTTGTTTATCCGTTTGTAGAGAGCGCTATTTATAACCAGCAGCAGTTGGCTTTTTTAGCCGCTAGCGGCATTGAGGCGGTGTTACTATCACATCAGCCGACAACCACATTCTCTTATTATAGTTATTCGGTGCATGGCGCTCATGCTTTTACAGTAGAGCTGGGTAAGGTTCACCGCTTTGGCGATAACGACTTATCGGCTTTTGCAGACCTAAACAAAAGTTTAGTGTTGTTGTTAGAAGAAGGTACGTTGGCGCAAGCATCTTTGTCTGATATTCATATATTTACTGTGCTTGATAGCCTAGTAAAAGACGATGAAAGTTATGCACTTTCCATTGAGAGCGATGTGAAAAATTTCACGCAGTTTGAGCAGGATTATCGCTTGGCGTATTCTGGAAAAAGTGAGTATATCGTTCAGAAAACCGGTGATGCGATTGTATTTCCAAATACTAATTTACCTGTTGGCCAACGAGCTGGCTTGATGGTTCGGCCAATCTCTTTAGAAGAGTTGCCGCTTGATTAACTAGATAACAACCCTTTTGTAACGAGAGATTTTAGCAAAACCGCTTGAATCTCTTTTTCTTATATCGTATTGTTACGTTATAACATTTTATTGATGGTGCGAAATAATGAATAAGTTTTTTCTTGCGTTGGGCGTATCGGCTCTCTCTCCTTTGGTTTTAGCTAAGCCTACAATTGTTACTAGTATCAAACCTGTCTCTATGGTGGTTGCTGCGATTGCGGGAGACCGTGCAGAAATACAACAAATTGTATCCAGTACAGCATCCCCGCATGATTTTGCTATGCGTCCTTCGGACCTGAGAAAAATCAATAATGCGGATACGGTTGTTTGGGTTGGTGAATCGTTAGAAAATTTTTTGGAAAAGCCGCTTGAAAATGCTGGCAAAGAGGAATCCTCTATTGAATGGCTCGCTTTGGAAGGCATGTCTCTTCATAGCTTTGCTGAAGAGCAGCACCATGACGAAAATGAAAGTGAAGAAGAGCATGATCATGACGGCCACGAAGAGCATCATGACGAACACGAAGAACATCACGAAGAACACGCAGAGCATCATGATGAGCACGAAGAGCATCATGATGAGCACGAAGGTCATAACCATGATGGTATAGATCCTCATGTTTGGTTGTCGCCAGATAATGCTAGGGTGCTGGCTAAAGCTGTCGCTGCGCGTTTAGTGTCGTTGGATGCCGAAAATGCTACTTATTATAAAGATAATTTAGCGGCCTTTGAAAAAGGATTGACTGCTAAGGATGCTGAGATTCGACAAGCTTTGAGTAAAGTAAGCACGGTTCCTTATATTGTGTTCCACGATGGTTACAGCTATTTTGAACAGCATTATGGTTTGAGCCATGCTGGTGAAATTACCGTGAGTCCTGAGCGTAAGCCTGGGGCGAAAAAAGTGGCTGAAATTCGCCGTGAAATTGAAGAGCATAAAGTTCAGTGTGTATTCAGTGAGCCGCAATTTAGCCCAGCGATTGTTGAAACTTTATTGGAAGGCTCCAATGTTAAAACGGCGCCGCTAGATCCATTAGGAAGCAATGTGACCATGGGTAAAAATGCTTATTTTTCATTTTTAGACAATTTGAGCGGTCAGTTCCTTAGCTGCCTAGGCTAATTCCTCCTGTTTACCAAAGAGTAAGTATCGAATATTTGCTCTTTGGTAGGCTACCTGCTTCCTCCCCTGTATAATAATATGACTTTACGTTTATTACAGTGAGCAGAGAGGCTTTATGAGCGATCCATCCATTACCAGTGTTCACTCCGATGTTCTTATTGAGAGTGCTCGTCGTACTTTATCTACACAAGCTCAAGCTCTTGCCAACTTAGCCAATAATGTCACGGAAGAGTTCGCCAAAGCGGTTCGCATGATTCTTGAGAGCAAAGGCCGCACGATTATTTGTGGTATGGGGAAATCGGGGTTGATCGGGAAAAAGATCGCCGCGACCTTAGCATCTACAGGTACACCTAGCTTCTTTCTTCATCCCGGTGAAGCCTTCCATGGCGATCTAGGTATGATTCAAGCACAAGATACGCTAATTCTGATTAGCTACTCGGGTGAAACAGAAGAACTCATGCGCTTACTGCCTTCTCTCAAAAGTTTTGGAAACCCAAGTATTGCACTTGTTGGCAATATTGAATCTACCTTGGCAAAGCATTGTGATTGCGTGTTGGATATTTCGGTAGACAGAGAAACCTGCCCAAATAATCTAGCACCGACTACATCAACCACCATGACCGCGGCAATGGGTGATGCTTTAGCCGTTGCCTTAATGGAGTGTCGAAATTTCCAGCCACAAGACTTTGCTCGTTTCCACCCTGGTGGTAGTTTAGGACGTAAGCTTCTGACGCGTGTCAAAGACCTCATGCACAAAAATGACCTTCCTGTTTGTACGCCTGAAACCACGCTTAAAGACGCTATTTCTGTGATGACCCATGGCAGAATGGGCGTTGTCTTGATCCAAGAGGCAGAGAAATTGTTGGGTATCTTTACCGATGGGGATTTACGCCGCGCGATGCTAAAAGAAAGCGAAGGCATGATACATAAAACCATGGCGGTTTTGATGACATCTAACCCTAAAACCATCAACGAAAATGTGATGATAGTGCAGGCTGAAGAGCAAATGCTGCGTGATAAAATCACCTTGTTAGTGGTGGTCGACGACAGTCAAAACGTATCGGGCATTTTAGAAATTTACGATCGATAAATAATTCTACTTATTTCGCCACTCTGTGTTGTTTTGAGTGAGCGACTTTGATTTAAAACGGAGTTCACATGACGCAACAGCCTCAAACATCAAAAATCATTAAAATTGGCAGTAAAATCGAAGTCGCCAACCATCTACCGTTTGTCTTGTTCAGTGGCGTTAACGTCTTGGAGTCTCGCGACTTGGCGATGCGTGTGGCCGAAGAGCATGTAAAAGTGACGGAAGCGCTGGGCATTCCTTATGTCTTCAAAGGCTCTTTTGATAAAGCGAACCGTTCATCTATCAATTCTTTCCGTGGCCCAGGCATGGAAGAAGGCTTGAAAATTCTACAAGAAATCAAAGACACATTCGGTGTACCAGTAATTACTGACGTTCATGAAGAGCATCAATGTGCGCCCGTCGCTGAAGTCGCGGATGTGATTCAATTGCCTGCGTTCTTGTCTCGCCAAACCGATCTAGTCGTCGCGATGGCACAAACGGGCGCAGTGATTAACATCAAAAAAGCACAGTTTTTAGCACCGCATGAAATGAAACATATTCTGACAAAATGCGAAGAAGCAGGTAATAGCAATTTAATGCTGTGTGAACGCGGTACCATGATGGGTTACAACAACTTGGTTGTAGATATGCTTGGTTTTGGTGAAATGAAGCAGATGGGTTACCCCGTTATGTTTGATGTAACGCACTCTTTGCAACGTCCAGGAGGCCGCTCAGATTCTGCCGACGGTCGTCGCGCACAGGTTACAGAATTGGCTCGTGCTGGTATGTCACTTGGTTTATCCAGTTTGTTTTTAGAAACGCACCCTGATCCAGACAGTGCGAAATGTGATGGTCCGTGTGCGTTGCCTTTGGGGAAATTAGCGCCATTCTTGAAGCAAATGAAGCAGCTTGATGAGTTGGTTAAAACCTTTGAAGTATTGGATACGAGTGTGTAATTGATGGATTCTATTTTTCTTTCTTCGTATCCGGCGTTGTTGGAGGATCTTGCGTTAATAGCAACACTACAGTCTCTCAAACTGGTGGTCTTTGATGTGGACGGCGTGTTAACCGATGGTCGCCTGCTCTATACAGAAGAAGGTGAAACCATCAAACGCTTCAATGTGAAAGACGGCGTGGCGATGAAGCTGCTGCCAAAGTGGGGGATTCAGGTTGCCGTGATCACGGCAAAAGATTCCGCGCCATTACGACAGAGAATGAAAGAGTTAAAAATCGAACATTTTTTTCCTGGCTGCCACAATAAAGCAGAAGCGTTTGATGAGCTTGTGGTGCGTTTAGGAATCAATCCAGATAAAGCCGTTTATGTTGGTGATGACGTGATTGATCTTCAGGTCATGCCAAAAGTTGGAGTGGCCATGTGTCCGTTCGATGCGCATGTTTTAGTTCAACGCCATTGCTCAGTCGTGCTTAATAAAGCGGGCGGTGAGGGTGTTGCAAGAGAGGTGGCCGATATTGTCTTGGCGACACGTATGCCATTGGAAGAGGCTTACGAACTGGCTCAAAAACCGGAGTTTGAAAAATAATGGCAGAGAATATAAAAGACCTTCATTTACCTGACTTTCATATTGTCATTCCTGCTCGATACGCATCTCAGCGCTTCCCTCAAAAGCTGATGGCGGATCTAGGTGGTAAGCCAGTTTTGCAGTGGGTTTATGAACTAGCGCTGAAAGCAGGAGCGCAATCAGTGACGGTTGCCACAGACCACGACGTGATAGCAGAAGCCGCATTGGCTTTTGGTGCGTCAGTGGTTATGACGCGAGCAGACCATGAAAATGGCACTGAGCGACTTGCTGAGGTGGCAGCCAAAAAAGGTTGGAGCGGTAACGAGATCATCGTCAATGTACAAGGAGATGAGCCTTTTTTACCTGTCGCTTTGATTCACTCAAGCGTGCAAGCGTTAAATCAAGATCAAGAAGCCGAAATGGCAACGGT
>CAXBGJ010000244.1:0-4999 GCA_963975045.1 uncultured Marinomonas sp.
CACTTTCAAGTAAAGACAGCTTTTCAATCCAAATATCGAGTATCTCTTTCAACACTCTTTTATACAGTAAGTCTTTGTTTGGAAAGTAATAAATCAAATTTTGCTTGGATATTTTTGATATCTCCGCAATACGTTCCATAGATGCGCCACTAAAGCCCTTAGCCGCAAAAATGACCTCTGCAGAGCGTAATATACGTGACTCTAACACTTCTCTATTCATCGATTGCTTGGTACGTCTTACTCTTTGATCAGCCAAACTGTATGCCTACCCTATTCAAAAAAATTATATTGATAAACCACTGTTTTTGCTTACTTTTATGGCTTTTATCCGGCCTTAAAATACCATAAGAAAGCCATTGGAACGAGTCAAATTAAAATAAAGTATAGAAAGTTGGCCTATTTATTGCTGACCAAATAGACAACATCCATATTTTTTTCTATTTAAATCACGATTCAGTATTAGAGTAATACATTCTATTTTTTTATGAATGGACAAATGATTGGCTTTTTTTAAAAAAAGGTTTTACCTTTTGGTCAATATTCATTCAAAACAAAAATCATTAATGAATATTTATTTCTCTTTGATAAATAGTTATTTCAATAAATAGTTAAGTATTTTCAAAGAGATATAAATTATATTGGGAGAGAATTATGCAAGACCTTCGTATCAACGAGAAACGCCTTTGGGACACATTAATGGAAATGGGCGATATTGGCGGAACGGAAAAAGGCGGTTGTAACCGTCTTGCTGGAACGGACTTAGATAAGCAATCTCGCGATCTTTTCGTTTCTTGGTGTAAAGCTTGTGGCTGTGACGTAGAGGTCGACAAAATCGGAAACATCTTTGCTCGTCGTCCTGGAAAATACAACGACTTACCCGCCGTCGGCACCGGAAGCCACCTTGATACACAACCCACTGGCGGTAAGTTTGATGGCGTCTTTGGTGTACTTTCCGGTGTAGAAGTTTTGCGCACCCTTCATGACAACAACATTGAAACCCCAACCGCCATGGAATTTTCCGTGTGGACCAACGAAGAAGGCTCACGCTTCCAACCTGCAATGCAAGGTTCCGGCACTTATGTTGGTCGTTTTGACCTAGAAACCGAACTAAACAAGACCGACGTCAATGGTATTCGTCTTGGCGACGAGCTAGAACGTATTGGTTACTTAGGTGAAATGGAACTTGGCAGTCGAAATATGGGCGCCTTTTTTGAAGCCCATATAGAGCAAGGTCCCATTCTTGAAGACGAAAAGAAAGCCATTGGCATCGTCAGATTAGGCCAAGGTATTCGCTGGTACAACATTGAAGTTACAGGCCGACCTTCTCACTCTGGCACTACGCCAATGCACTTGCGTAAAGACGCCATGTTAGCAGCGGCTTCGATCGTTACAGAAATGAACGCCATCGCGCTTCGCCATGAAAATGGCTTAGGGACAGTTGGTTTCATGCAAGTATGGCCAAACTCTCGCAACACGATTCCGGGCAATGTGAAATTCAGCGCGGATCTTCGCAACCCACGCCCAGACATTTTATTAACCATGCATGAAGAGCTGATCTCCTTTTGTGAAAAAATCGCCAAAGAACACGATTTAGACGTCAACATTGACCCTTTTTGGTATTTCGCCCCAGTGGAGTTTAATGCTTCCGACGATGTAAAAGCCGCCACTGAAAAACTCGGCTACAGCCACATGGACATTTACGCTGGTGCCGGTCACGACGCTTGTTACATGGCGGATTTAGTCCCTACCGGTATGATTTTTACACCTTGCCTAAACGGTATCAGCCACAATGAAGCCGAATACAGTTCGCCTGAAGAATGCGCCGCCGGTGCCAACGTGCTGCTGCATACCATGCTAGAAGCCAGCGAACGCATTGCTAAAGAACATCAGTAACAAAATAAACGAATACAAGAGAAGAAAAAACGAGGGCTGTGAATCATCAAGCGGCTCGAATCGAATGAAATAGCTCCTATTAAATAAAAGCTATCAACCCACAATAGAAGAGGTGGTAAATATGACCAGTAAGTCCGTTAAACAAGGTGAGTTTTATGAGTTGGAGGTCGATACCGACCTTCAACAGAGTTCAGCGTATAACGACGATTTAGCGCCAACAAAAGTAAAAGATCGCACTTGGAATAAGTGGAACATTGCAGCATTGTGGGTTGGTATGTCTATTTGTGTACCTACTTATACTTTAGGTGGCGTATTAACGGCTTACTTTGGCCTTTCTGTAATGGAAGCCTTATTGACTATTCTTATCGCTAACGTGATTCTATTGGTGCCACTGACTTTAAACGCGTATCCGGGCACCAAGTTCGGTATTCCTTTTCCAGTGTTACTGCGCTCTTCATTCGGTATAGTTGGGTCTAATATTCCTTGCTTGATTCGTGGCTTTGTTGCCTGTGGTTGGTTCGGCATTCAAACTATGTTTGGTGGCCTAGCAATTCATTTGTTTCTATCGGCTATTTCTTCTGGCTGGGCAAGCTTAGGTGGCGTCGGCGAAGTCATCGGCTTCTTCCTGTTTTGGGCTATCCAAATGGTTGTGGTGATTCGTGGTGCTGAGTCTATTAAATGGTTAGAAACACTATCGGCGCCTCTATTGTTGATCGTTGGTGTTGGTTTAATGTTTTGGGCTAGCGATAAAGTGTCTTTCACTGAAGTGCTCGCCATACCTGCAAACCGTCCTGCAGACGCTGGTTTCTGGGGGTATTTCTTTGGTGGTTTAACCGCGATGGTGGGTTTCTGGGCAACCTTATCTTTGAACATTCCCGATTTTAGTCGTTATGCAAAATCTCAAAAAGATCAGATTATTGGTCAAATCATCGGCCTGCCGGCGACCATGTTCTTCTTTGCTGCTTTGGGTGTAGTTTTGACGGCCGCTTCGACCAGCTTGGTTGGTGAAACCATTTCTGATCCCATTTCTTTGATCGGTAAAATCGACAGCCCTTTCTGGGTTGCTATTGCCATGGTATTGATCGTTATTGCCACAATATCCACCAACACCGCTGCCAATATCGTTTCTCCAACTAACGATTTCCAAAACATTGCGCCTAAGTACATTAACCACACTCGTGGTGTCTTGCTTACTGGTGTTGTGGGGATTGCTTTAATGAGTTGGGAATTATTGAAAAAAATGAGCTGGATCGAATCCGATGTCAGTGTTGAAAGCATGTATTCAAACTGGCTTTTAGGCTATTCAAGCTTATTAGGTCCGATTGCCGGCATCATGATTGTCGATTATTTCTTAATCAAGCGTCAGCATTTGGATTTGGTCGCGCTTTATCAAGAAAATAGCCTATACCCAGCATTTAACCATGCAGGATTAATCGCTTTTGCGGGGCCTGTCGTGCTTACTTTAATCGCGCTAAATGTGTCTTCTTTTAGCTGGTTCTATAGCTACGGTTGGTTCACTGGTGCGTTTACCGGTGCGCTTTTGTATTACCTTCTTGCTAAATCCCAAGCCATTCCTGTCAGTGAGACAGAAACAGCCTAGTTGAAACATGAGTTGTTGTATCTGCTGGCGATGCCTTCCGCATCGCCAGCATTTTTTCTTCCATTATTTTATGAGTGTAGGTAGAAGCGCATCCATACTGTTTTTTTTGATGTTCTTTTGATCCGCACTTACTGTTTATTTTTCTTATAAAAAGGACGAAATCATGAGTTTATTAATTAAAGGTGGGACGATCGTCACTCACGAAGAAACCTTCAAAGCCGATATTCTTTGTAAGGACAACAAAATCGTCGAAATCGGTGATATCAGCGAACAACCAGAAGACGTTGAAATCATTGATGCTACCGGCAAACTCATCATGCCTGGTGGCATTGATCCACACACTCACATGCAATTACCTTTTATGGGCACCGTTGCGAAAGACGACTTTGCTTCTGGCACCGCCGCCGCACTGGCAGGCGGCACGACCACCATCATCGACTTCGTCATCCCCAACCCTCAGCAGTCGCTCTTAGATGCCTATCATCAATGGCGTGACTGGGCGAAAAAAGCCCACTCAAATTACAGCTTTCATGTAGCGATTACTTGGTGGGATGACACGGTTGCAGAAGAAATGAACATCCTGGTCAAAGACCATGGTGTGAACAGCTTTAAGCACTTTATGGCGTATAAGAATGCCATCATGGCGACCGATGACATTTTGGTGGCGAGCTTCACCAAATGCTTAGAACTCGGCGCGATTCCAACCGTCCATGCAGAGAATGGCGAGCTGGTTTATCACTTACAAAACAAACTCATGGCAGAAGGCATGACAGGACCAGAAGCACATCCGCTGTCTCGCCCCTCTTCCGTTGAAGGCGAAGCCGCAAACCGCGCCATCAGCATTGCCAATACACTCGGCGCGCCAATCTACCTTGTTCACGTCTCCACAGAAGAAGCCGTCGATGCCATTCGCTACGCTAAAGACCACGGCCATACTGTATTTGGTGAAGTCTTAGCGGGCCACCTAACCGTTGATGAAAGCGTGTATCAGAACCCAGATTGGGCCACCGCAGCAGCGCATGTTATGAGTCCTCCTTTTAGACCCAAACATCACCAAGATGCACTTTGGAAAGGCGTACAAGCCGGTACACTGCAAACCACCGCCACCGACCATTGCGCCTTTTGTGCCGAACAAAAAGCCATGGGGAAAGACAACTTCACGCAAATTCCCAACGGCACCGCCGGTGTGGAGGAACGCATGATGGTGTTGTGGGAAAAAGGCGTTAACCAAGGCAAAATCACCATGAATGAGTTTGTCGCTTTAACCTCAACCAACACCGCCAAAATCTTTAATATTTACCCGAGTAAAGGCTGTATTCGCGTTGGTGCAGACGCAGACTTAGTGATCTGGAACCCAGCGGCCACAAAAACGATTTCCGCGAAAACGCATCACTCGAAAATTGAACACAGTATTTTTGAAGGCATGGAAATTCATGGTGTACCTGAAACCACTGTTTGTAACGGGAAACTTGCATGGCACAACAATACCTTGATGGTAAAATCGGG
>CAXBGJ010000245.1:0-4985 GCA_963975045.1 uncultured Marinomonas sp.
CTTGCCTCAGAATCATGAATGGGCATAGAAACAATAAGCTCATCAACCTTTGTTGCCTCTAAAAAACGAGACAACTGAAAGGCAACAGACTCTTTCGAACCAACCACTGCAAATTGCAACATATGCTCTACCATGTGCTTTTCACTCGGTGACCAAATTTCGTCCATTGACTCAACGGGTTTAGCAAAGGGTACATTACGATTGCGACGCAAATTCACAAATTGCTGCTGAGCAGAGGTAAATAAATATTTCGCCTCTTCATCCGTGTCCGCTACAACCGCCATCACGCCTGCCATAGTATGAGGTTTTGGGTTTTGCTCTGACGCTTTAAAATTACGACGATACACAGTAAGCGCTTGAATCAATTGATCTGGAGCAAAATGAGACGCAAAGGAGTAAGGTAAACCGAACTCTGCGGCGACTTGGGCGCTGTATAAGCTCGACCCTAACATCCATATAGGAACGTGAGTATTCCAACCAGGAACTGCCATTACCCCCTGCTTGCTACTACCCAGTAAACGCTGTAACTCCAGAACATCATCAGGATAACTGTCTACAGACGCATCCATGTTACGGCGCAGCGCTCTTGCTGTTTGCATGTCGGTACCCGGAGCACGACCTAAACCTAAATCAACACGGTTAGGATAAAGCTCGGCTAAAGTACCAAACTGCTCCGCAATCACCAAAGGAGAATGATTGGGCAGCATAACGCCACCTGAACCAATGCGAATTTTTGACGTTGCTGAGCCAAGATAAGACAGCACAACGGATGTCGCAGAACTGGCAACCCCCGCCATGCCATGATGTTCAGCCAACCAAAAACGCAAATAATTGTTTTCTTCAGCGGCTATTGCCATTTTACGGCTCATCGCTAAAGAATCCGCAACGGAGCAACCGTCAGCCACCGGCGCCAAATCAAGAATAGAAAAAGGAATCATAATATTTTCCACAAACAGAGTTTTCTAATAATAAAGAATACCTAGTATTTTGGGCCCACAAAGAACAGATACAAGTACTCAATATTGCAGATAATGCAGAAGCGCTAGCAATCGCCAGCGCAACGTATTTTTCATCTGTTTTCTAGTCGATTATAATCCAGAATTCCACTTTCTCTTGGGCGATCCTGCCGGTTAAAATTGGCAATAGCATCGCTTACAAACCAAAAATTGTGGTGCGTTCTTCGAATGCCAAAACCATCCAAAAGGTCTGAATAATCTTTTCGTGTTTTTAGATTCGCGACTTGATTTGCCCAATCAATTAGCTCACTTTCTTCTACCTGCATTAAGGCATTAGGGTAGTCGCCAAGTACCCCCTTGACCAAAGTAACGCCATCCTCAGCAGGCAATCGAGCCGCCTCTTCGTCCAGCAAACTCGAAATATTTGCATGCGCCTTATTGTGAATCATACTAATAACGTCCATAGGAACGCCTTGCTTAGTCACCAGAACCGTCACTACATTAGGCAAAAAAGCTAGGCCATTACCGCGTTTAGCCTGAAGCCGGTACAATGCTTTACGCTGATTCAGAGAAAGCTGACTTTGTTCAAGGTCGTAACCATGATCCAGTACTTTGGCTAATTTTTTTCGCAACATTTCGTACAATTCAGACTGATGATCATCGGTCTCATAGCTAATTTTAGATTGACGGTCTATTTTAATGTAATCACTAAAAATGTAGTTTTTGATCGTTTCATTGGCGTCTCGGTACCAGTATTTCCGAATAGACTCACGATCCTCTTTTGGCAATAGCAGCAAGAAATTCATCTCGCCCTCCATTCTCAAAAAGTCCATGTACAAACGCGTCACCAACTGATGACCCACATTGCCATAAACATCAAAGCCTGCCACCAATAAATAATGAATGCGTTCTAACAGAGGATAATCTATTACCCATGCTGTTTTAGGATGCTGCCCTACCATTCCCTTGACGACAGAAGCGTTGTCAAAATGACGAAAGATCGTAAGTGCTGCATTTTTATTATTACCATCACCATCCCAAATCAAACCTAAATCTATCGGTACTTGTTTACCTGCTTCACTTTCAAACAGCGCCGCTTTAGCCGATAAGTAAGACTTTTGCTGCTCAGAAAAGCCAATCCAAGACGCCGGATTCAAGGTATTACTTGACCCCACCGCCGGTAAATCTAAATCCTGAACTTGATCTTCTAAAAAGTCCGCAGAGCCCTTGTTGTAAATGACTTCTGGATCAATAAAATACACCCAAAACTGCTCATTAATGACATTTACCGCGACCTGACCCCGACATACAGGACCCTTTATAAACGCCATAATGGTTTTTTGAGAGTGATCTAACAAGAATCGATAGCGCGCATACGCCGGTATTTCGCGAAAGGCTTTGAACGGGTTCGTCGCCACTTTAGCGTCGTAGCCTGGATCTTTTGTTACCTTATAATCTTCATCATAAAAATATGACATCCAACGTAGATAACGTGCTTCATCCAACTGCATAGGAACATGGTTTTTTTGAACTTTCACCTCTGGGTCAAGCCAAAGTCGATAATACACATGATCGACGCCAGGAGCGTCATATGGCCGACGAGTCGCAATACGATCTATAGGTTCACCCGGTGGCGTTTTTGAACGAACCAACTGAAAGCGATAATCTTCACCATCATCAAGATACAAGCTATATAAGTACAAATGCTCATAGATATAACGAGAAATTAACTGACCTTTTAAGTTATCGCTATTTAATCGCGATTCCCATAACGCCACTTGTTGCTGAATTTTAGCGGGGGCCGCCTCGGCTTTTGGCATCTTTCCACCTTTCGCCAACCAACGCGTTAATACATTGTATTCATTGGTATTAAGAGCGGGAAGACCATAAGGCATCCCCCAATTAGGATACTCTTTTTCGAATTGTTGATACTCTTCAACACTCACGCATTGCTGGTCACGAGCAAGTGAAAAATCATAGTCATCATCCAAAACTGGCTGAGTAAACGCTCCCTGCTTTTTGCGTAAGGCGATAGCTCTGTACAACAAGCTGCCCTGTAAGTTCGCCGATGGCGATTGTCCACGCTCATTTAATACGGGATGGAAGCCTTTCACCCGCCACTCTTCCGTCGTTTTGGCATCGATGAATAAACGGGTGGGGGAAGATGCCAACAAACGAGTGCCATCATAAACAAGCTCTTTTGAACCGCCTCGCTCAATTCCCTCAGAAGCCGTAAACTTCAACTGGCATGGTGCATCGTAGCAAGCATGACAAGAGACACAACGACTGTCTAAAATGGGCCTTACTTGTTCATTATAAAACACCGTGTCTTCTTCACTCACTTCGCTGATACGGTTCGCAGGGTCTTCCGAGCCAAACACCGCATCAAATTGATGTGTGGCATAAGCCGCACAGCCAGAAATAAGCACAAGCAAACAAAGAAGAGCCAGCCACCGAGACATAAAAAAGTTCCTATTTTTCGTTTTATCTTATTCGCGAAGCACTTCATCCATGTAATCACAGAAAACAAGCCGCCCGTCAGTCTTGATAGAATAACACACATAAAAAAACGCCCATTTAGGCGTTTTATCAAATCACATTCGTAACTCAGTGCTTACTCATCATCAACGATGCCATCATCAGGGTAGTCATCCGATAGCTCATAAGCATCGTCTCCCATAGCATCATTTGCCAACAATAGCGCTTCTTCGTAGGCGCCACCAAATTCGATACGAGTAATATCATATAAATCGTATTCAAAAGTATCATCAAACCAACGCGCATCAGAGCCAATTTCTTCAAGCTCATAAGTCACGGCATCGGCACGAATCACACGACCAATCTCACAGCTATCTGGTTCAATTTCTTCGCGATGAAGTGTTACTAATCCAAATTCTTCGCTGATATCGATAAGCAATACAGCCAAATCGAGGAGCTCGACTTCTGGATCAACGACTTTTTCACCACGAAGTGCTAATACTTTTTTCTGAAAATCATTAAAAGGAGCCGGATGTGCAAAATCGCTAATGTCTTCCAGAAACAGAACTTGATAACCATTAAGTCGGACACTATCATCCACTAATTGGAGCAAAACCATTTCTTCGTTGGCATCCACAACAAAACCGTCAGTCCAGCTATCTGGTCCGTCCAATTCTTCACGAAAAATGCGAACTACATTATTTCGAGTACGTGCTTTTTCCAATTCGATGAGCATATTGGCTTCCTAAAAACATATTAAAATAAACACCGCTAGTGTAAACCCAGCCAGCACAAGGAACAACTACTGCAGAACGTCATGCCAGTTTTCAATCATATTAATCAGGTCTTCCAAGCCACATTCTGCTTGAATACCATCTGTCGACGTTTGATAAAAACTTTCTTGGGAATCAAACATCGCTTTTATCTCTTCTTCCGCCGAATCCAGATCAACTTGACGAGAGACAGACACACCTTCCTCGCTCAAAATAACATCAAAAGGACCGTGTTTAAATTCAGTCGTTTCTTTTTCATTTTCAGCTAAACGAGCCGCCATTAGCACTCGCTGAATAACGTCTAAATCACGCACATAGTCAGAGACCCATTCACCAATCGCAGCGAACTCGTACCCTGTGTAAATACGATAAACATTTTCGTCCTGATCAAAGGCAATTTCATAATCCATGACCGTGAACCTCACTGTTTTTCATCTAAATTCTCATTTTGATTGGTGACTGTTGCTTGATCTGTTGGCTGAACTTGGCTATTACGATAAGCAAGGTTACTCGCTTGCTGACGCTGAGGAACCGCAGCAGCTAATCGCGCCAACCGAGCGGCTTCTTTTTTCGCTTTCGCTTCTTCAACCAAGCGTTCTTCAAGCGCAATCATTTCTGGCGTTTCCATCACGTAAGGCCCAATGGCTCCGGTTCTTACATCATTTAAAAAAACTTCTGCGGCCTTGTGCATATCAACCTTACCACCAGATCGCAATGCGCCTCGTTTAGAACCGATCACTTTTAAAACATCATAAGGATCAGCGGCAAGCTCTTTCAG
>CAXBGJ010000246.1:0-4951 GCA_963975045.1 uncultured Marinomonas sp.
TAGAACGCCACAAGAAGGCGTTGAGGCTTTTATTGACTGTGCTCGACAATTTGAAACTGGCACAGATCAAGGATAAAACCTGTTTATTAATGACTTTTCATGATGAAGAGTGCCTACTAGGCGGGCGATAGGTTTGTCTAATCAGGCAGTCGCCGTATCGTCTTGCTTGTTTTTTTTGAAAGCAAAACAGAAATAAATTTTCATTTCGAATGATAAAGGATTTTGGACTATGGAAGAGTTACTTCAATATGTATTAAACGTGCAGGTTCTGGTACTCGTACTAGTGGTTGTATTACTAAAGAATTCAATCAAGTTTGTGCCGCAAAATCAGGCGTATGTTGTTGAGCGATTTGGTAAGTATCAATCAACGAAAGAAGCTGGGCTGAATTTCATCCTACCGTTTATTGACCGTATTTCAGCGGATCGCTCTTTAAAAGAGCAGGCTGTTGATGTGCCTGAGCAAAGTGCGATCACCAAAGACAATATTTCACTTAGTGTGGATGGGGTGTTGTACTTCCGTGTATTGGATCCTTATAAAGCAACTTATGGCGTGGACAATTATGTTTTCGCGGTGACTCAGTTAGCGCAAACCACGATGCGTTCTGAGTTAGGTAAAATGGAATTGGATAAAACGTTCGAAGAGCGCGATGTTCTTAACACCAATATTGTGACGTCTATCAACGAGGCGGCAGGCCCTTGGGGTATTCAGGTGTTGCGCTACGAGATTAAAGACATTGTGCCACCACAATCTGTGATGGAAGCAATGGAAGCCCAAATGAAAGCGGAACGTGTAAAGCGTGCGCAGATTTTGGAATCGGAAGGGGATCGTCAAGCAGCGATTAACCGTGCCGAAGGTAAAAAAGCCTCTGTGGTTTTGGCGGCAGAAGCGGATAAAGAAGAACAAGTGTTGCGTGCTGAAGGTGAAGCGAAAGCCATTGTTGCGGTGGCATCGGCTCAGGCAGAAGCTTTGCGTCAAGTGGGTGAAGCGGCGGTAACGGAAGAAGGCCAAAAAGCCATTCAGTTAGATTTGGCGACAAAAGCGATTGAAGCGAAACACGCTATTGCCAAAGAGTCTTCTGTTGTCTTGTTGCCTGATGGCGCGACGGATGCTTCTGCGGTTGTTGCTCAAGCGATGACAATTATCCAGAAATTGTCGAAAGGGAGCTAAGTATGGATTTCTTTACCAATAATCTGGCACAAAGCCTTTTTGTTGTTGGTTTGATCCTTTTGGTTGTTGAAGTCACTGTGTTGGGTTTCTCGACCTTTGTGCTGTTTTTTGTTGGTTTGGCCTCGATGGTAACGAGCGCCTTGTTGTATCTGGGCATATTGCCGGACAGTATATTGAGTGCCATGTTTAGTACCGGTATTCTGACGTTGATTATGGCACTACTGCTGTGGAAGCCTTTGAAACGCATGCAATCGAAAGTGAGCTCTAAAAAAATCAAGAGCGACTTTACGAACCATCGTTTTATGTTAAAAGAAGACGTATCTCCGACGCAGTCTCCTAAGCACCATTACTCCGGTGTGGAATGGGCTTTGATCAGCGACGAGCCTATTGCAGCGGGAACCAAAGTGGAAGTGACAGAAGCCGAAGTCGGCAAGCTGCACATCAAAGCGGTCGAACCTGAGTAGAGAGATTGATTAAATAAAAAGCGCTAGAAAAACGCCAAGCGGGAGCGATCCTGCTTGGCGTTTTTTATTTTAATGCTCTATGACTGGCTTGTGTCTTTTGGCAACCAAAGTGAAATCAGACTGGCGAGCAGTAAAAATCCGAATGATACCCATAAGCAGCTGATTAAACCAAACTCCTGATAGACCCAGCCGGACAATAAAGTGCCGATCAATCGACCCATGGCGTTGGCCATGTAGTAGAAACCGACGTCCATAGAGACGCCTTCTTTACTGGCGAACTGGACGATTAGGTAGCTGTGTAAAGACGAGTTAATGGCAAAGACCGCACCAAATAGAATGAGACCGCCTAGCAAAACAATCAGCGGATAAAATGCCAGTTGCAGGCCAATGGCGATGGCGGCGGGCAGGGTGGTCAATGCTAATGCCCAAAGTGTCACTATTTTGGCACTGGGGATTTGATTATTGCGTTTGCCAGTAATGTGCGGTGCGAGACTTTGCACTATGCCGTAACCAATCACCCAAAGGGCGAGAAAACCACCGACTGTCCAGTGATCCCAACCAAATTGACTGCTTAGATAAACCGGCAGCGCGACCACAAACCAGACATCCCGAGCGCCGAATAAAAAGAGCCGCGCAGCAGAGAGAATATTCACTTCTGGGCTTTTTGAAAAGATTTCCGAAAACTTGGGTTTGTTACTCGCTTTACCAAGATCATTGCCCAATTTCCATAGGCTAAACAGCCATACAACACCAAGTGCGAGAGTCATGATCAGAATGGCTTGGTGAAACCCTACCGTTGTGAGCAATAGGCCACCAAGAAAAAACCCAATGCCTTTTAATGCATTTTTTGATCCTGTTAATAACGCAACCCATTGGTACAGTTGGCCACTTTCTCCTTTAGGCACTAAGACTTTAATGGCGCTTTTAGCGCTCATTTTGTTGAGATCTTTAGCGATGCCAGACAACGCCTGTGCAATCATTACCCAGACGATGGTTAGCCAGTCCGTAGGTGCTAAAAGCATGCCTAAGGCGACAATTTGCAGGCCAAGCCCGATGTTCATGGTGCGGTTTAGTCCCCATCTTGCGCCGAGCCAACCACCAAACAAATTCGTTACTACACCAAAAGCTTCGTAAAATAAGAACAGCAAGGCAATGTCTAATGCGCCATAGCCCAGTTCGTAAAAATACAAAACAACCAACATACGCAGCGCGCCATCGGTAAGTGTAAAGCACCAATAATTACCGGTTACGATAAGGTATTGGCGAACATCGTTTGATAGTTGTGAAAGCATAAGATGGTTGTTCACTTTGTTTTTTCAGTTTTTTTCAGTTTTATGGCTTTTAAATGAAAGCAGTTTAAATCGCTTGGTCTAAGCGTCCGATTTTACGCATAAGCTCCGCCGTGCGGTTGGCGTAACCCCATTCGTTGTCGTACCAGACGTACAGCTTCACTTGTGTGCCATTGATCACCATGGTGCTTGGTGCGTCGATGATGCTAGAGCGAGGGTCAGTTTTGTAATCGACAGATACCAGAGGGCGTTCTTCGTAGCCCAATATGTCTTTTAATTCATTTTCACTGGCGGCTTTTAGAAGCTGGTTGATTTCTACTTCGGTGGTCGCGCGATTCATTTCGAATACGCAATCGGTTAGCGAAGCATTGGTCAATGGTATGCGTACGGCATGGCCGTTTAGCTTGCCTTTTAGTTCAGGGAATATATGTGTAATCGCTGTTGCAGAACCGGTTGTTGTTGGAATCAAACTGGTACCACACGAGCGGGCGCGACGTAAATCTTTGTGCGGCGCATCAATGATGGTTTGGGTGTTGGTGATACTGTGAATCGTCGTCATCGAGCCGTGTTTAATGCCAATGGATTCGTGCAAGACTTTTACCACTGGCGCTAGGCAATTGGTGGTGCATGATGCGGCGGTGACGATAGGGTGCTGACTTGGGTTGTAATCCTGGTCGTTGACGCCCATGACAACGTTTAGTACGCCATCTTCTTTTACGGGAGCGGTGACCACAACACGCTTTACGCCTTGATCAAGGTAGGCTTGTAAAAGTGCTTTGGTTTTCATTACGCCGCTGGCTTCAATCACCACATCGCATTGTGACCAATCGGTTTCGGCGATAGCGCGGTTTTGCGTGCAAACAATGGTTTTGCCGTTGATGACAATATTGTTGCCTTCGCTGGTGGCATTGTGTGCCCAACGACCATGAACTGAGTCAAAGTTAACTAGGTGAGCGAGTGTGGTTGCATCACCTTTTAGGTCATTGATTTGCACGAATTCTATGTCGTCCCAGTCAAAGGCGGCACGAAATGAAAGGCGACCCATGCGGCCGAATCCGTTGATTCCTACTTTAATGGTCATGTATTTTTCCTCATAATAATAAAAAAGAGACTAACAGCAGGCGGCCATTCGTTCTGGTCGGCCACCCATGGTTTCGAGTTGATCTACATTGTCTTTTAACCATAATATTTGGTTGTCTAGGGTGGTTTTTAAGACGTTTATTGCCCAGTTTGGTAATTCAGGGTGAAGTCGATAAAACACCCATTGCCCTTGTCGTCGGTCACTTAGGATGCCGCTTTTTCGTAGTTGGGCAAGATGACGAGAAATTTTGGGCTGTGCTTCATTCAGTGCCGCCATGAGCTCGCAAACACAAAGTTCATTGTATTGGGTAATCAGTAATAAGCTGCGCAAGCGAGTGTCGTCAGCGAGCGCTTTATAGAAGAGATCGGGTGTCATTTCAATTTTGCTCTTTTGCTGTCTTATTTGACGTTAGTGTTTTGTTCGGATTGCATAGGCGAGATTATATCTGTCAGATAATACATATGTAAATTCATATATTTGAAATTTCATATATTTAATCTAATTGTCACATTGCTAGAACAAACCAAGGTGGTGGGGCGTAGAGACAAAAAAAGGGCGAATTCCGTAGAAGTCGCCCTTTGAAAAGACTGGCTGAATAGTTAGCGAAGAATCAAAAGAGGAATATCGCTTTCAATGATCATTTTGGTGGTATTGCTACCAACAAAAAACTGGCGAACTTTTGAATGGGCATAAGCGCCCATGGCCATTAGCTCAATGTTATTGTCTTCACGATATTGGGTAAGTACTGGATAAATTTTGCCCGGCTGAATGGTTGCGGTGACTTCGAAACCTTCTTCTTCAAGAATCGTTTGGGCTTCCTCTAATTTTGCGCGTCGTTCTAGTGAGTCCTCACCGGCCATAACAAGATGACATGGTAAACCTATCAATAATGGACTTTGAGCTATGCGCGCAATGGCATTGTCTGCGGCTTCGCGACCATCGTAAGCAA
>CAXBGJ010000247.1:0-4916 GCA_963975045.1 uncultured Marinomonas sp.
ATTTGAAGTTGGCTCACTTTTAATTCAGTAGTACTGGTTTTAAGTACTACTAATATTTGGGTTTATTTTTCCTTTTATTTAAATTGTAATTTTTAAAATAAATGAATGCGGTTGTGTTCGTTGTATTCGTTTTTTTAATGAAAGTAATTTATTTAAAAAGGTGCTTTTTAAATAAAAAATAGAATTCCTTCGTTTTTTAAAGGACGTTAATAATGACTTTTAAATTTCCAACCGCTTATACCATTCTTTTTTTGTTAATCGCATTGGTTGCTGCTGGCACTTGGATTGTGCCCGCCGGACAATACGATCGTGTTGAAAGTGTGGTGCTAGGAAAAGAGGTGCCAGTGCCTGGCACTTATCAGCAAGTGGAAGCGAATCCCCAAGGTGTTGTGGATGTTTTCCTTGCGCCCATCGCTGGATTTTATAATCCAGACAGCTATGAGGCCGCGGCGATTGACGTGGCTTTATTTGTTCTGATTATTGGTGGCTTTTTAGGTGTGGTCACCAAAACGGGAGCGATCGATACTGGCATTTCTCGTGCCATGGTGAAGCTCAAGGGCCATGAAAAATGGATGATACCGATTTTGATGGCGCTATTTGCGCTGGGCGGTAGCACTTATGGTATGGCCGAAGAATCGCTGGCGTTTTATGCTTTGTTGATACCAGTGATGATAGCCGCTGGTTATGACTCAGTGGTAGTAGTCGGTATTATTTTATTAGGCGCTGGTATCGGTACGCTAGGTTCAACCATCAACCCTTTTGCGACGGTTATCGCTGCCAATGCGGCAGACATTCCTTTTACTCAAGGCATTGTATTGCGATTTTTTATCTTATTTAGCGGTTGGTTGGCTTGCGTTGTCTATGTAATGCGCTACGCCGCGAAAATCAAAAATAATCCTGAATTATCCATTGTTGCTGATCATCAAGTGGATATAAAGGCGCAGTTTTGTAAAAAAACAGACGTTGGAAGTGAGCCTGAACTGACGCTTTCTCAGAAGTTTGTATTGGTTATTTTTGCCTTAACCTTTGCGGTGATGATTTGGGGTGTATCAAGTCAAGGTTGGTGGATGGCGAAGATGGGCGCGCTCTTTATTGCGTCGTCTGTGTTGGTGGGTTTTGTCACTTGGATGGGGGAAAAAACCTTTACAGAAGTCTTTATTAATGGCGCGCGTGATCTATTGGGTGTCGCCATTATTATTGGTATTGCTCGAGGTATTGTGGTTGTCATGGACGCCGGTCACATGACCGATACCATTTTGCATCTGGGTGAACAAACGCTTAGTGGTTTATCGGCTGTCGTCTTTATCAATGCGATGTTTGGTATAGAAGTACTTATGTCATTTTTTGTTCCTTCCTCGTCAGGGTTGGCTGTATTAAGTATGCCGATTATGGCGCCATTGGCCGATTTTTCTGGTGTGGGTCGTGAATTGGTAGTGACGGCATTTCAGTCTGCTAATGGACTGGTGAATTTATTCAATCCTACGTTTGCTGTAGTGATGGGCGGTTTAGCCATTGCCAAAGTGCCTTACGAAAGATGGCTGCGCTTTATTTGGCCGCTGCTGTTAATTCTTTGTCTCATCATTATGGGATCTCTCAGCGTTGTCGCGTTAAGCGCGTAAGCCGAGGCTTATTCGCATCTTCCTTGGCCTTGATGAATAGTTTTGTGCTTGGCCTTAGGTTTTTTCAACCATATTTTTAGGACACGATTATGATCGAATTTGGCGTTCATTCCGAAGTAGGCAAATTACGAAAAGTCATTGTCTGCCGACCGGGTCTTGCTCATTCCCGTCTTACACCGGCCAATGCTGCAGAATTATTGTACGACGATGTGTTGTGGGTTCAGCAAGCACGGACAGACCACATGGATTTCTGTATGAAAATGGAAAGCCGTGGCATAAAAGTACTTGAATTTGGGCTGTTATTAGAACAAACCTTGCGTGATAAAACGGCGCGTGCTTGGGTTCTTGATCGTCGTATTAACGAGAATCAAGTTGGTGTAGGCATGTTAAATGATTTGCGCAGTTGGCTCGATGATATGCCGGCTGAACAATTGTCTATTTACCTTATTGGTGGTATTTCAGTTCATGATTTGCCTTTCCAATCTCATGGCATGTTCGGTAATTATTTGGGAGTCGATGGTTTTGTCATTCCTCCGTTACCAAATACACAATTTACCCGAGACAACAGTAGTTGGATTTACAACGGTGTCACAGTAAACCCCATGTATTGGCCAGCACGCCGTCCAGAAACATTATTAATCACCGCGGTATATCGCTTTCATCCCGAGTTTGCGCCAGCCTTTAATAATGGCGATTTTAAAATTTGGTGGGGTGACCCAGATCAGGATCATGGTCCAGCAACCGCCGAAGGGGGCGATGTGATGGCGTGGGGCAATGGCAGTGTGTTGATCGGAATGGGCGAGCGTACGTCGCCACAAGCGGTTGGACAAATTGCCAAACGATTGTTCGAGCAGGGGGCAGCCACTCGCGTGATTGCCTGTCAAATGCCTCGTTCTCGTTCCGCTATGCACCTTGATACCGTGTTTAGCCATTGTGATCGAGATGTCGTCACGGCTTTTACCGATGTGTGTGATGAGATTCAATGTTATAGCCTACGACCAGGCGATAACGCTGGGCAGATTGATTTTCGTAAAGAAAAGAAACACTTATTTTCCCTCGCGGCGGAATGCTTAGGCATTAAAAAACTCAACGTGGTGCAAACCGGCGGTGACCATTATCAAAAAGAGCGTGAGCAATGGGATGACGGCAATAACGTCGTTGCACTGGAGCCCGGAGTGGTGATTGCTTATGACCGTAATACTTATACCAATACGTTATTACGCAAAGCGGGCGTAGAAGTGATTACAGTGAGTGGCGCAGAATTAGGACGAGGTCGCGGCGGCGGTCATTGCATGACGTGTCCTGTTTGGCGTGACCCAGTTGAATACTAGAAGGTAACGTCAGGAAAAAGTTTTTTAATTACTTTTTTAATCACTTTTTAAAATGCATCTGTTACTGATATTACTCATTGTTATTAGCTAAATTCACTTTATTTGAATTTAGCTAATTCTTATTCAAGGAATTTAAAATGTCGTTCAATTTACGCAATAGAAACTTTATTAAGTTATTAGATTTCAGTCAGAGAGATGTTAATTTTTTATTAGATTTGTCTCGGGATCTTAAGCGCGCGAAATACAGCGGTATGGAGCAACAAGTATTAAAAGGCAAAAATATTTGTCTGATTTTTGAAAAATCGTCGACTCGAACTATGTGTGCGTTTGAAGTGGCTTCTTTTGATCAAGGTGCACAAGTTACTTATTTGGGACCTTCTGGTTCACAAATCGGTAAGAAAGAGTCAATGAAAGACACGGCTCGTGTGCTAGGTAGAATGTTCGATGCGATTGAATATCGTGGCTTTGGTCAGGACGTTGTTGAAGAGCTTGCTCAATTCGCGGGTGTGCCAGTGTACAACGGTTTAACCAATGAATTTCATCCCACTCAAATGCTGGCCGATTTGTTAACCATGCGTGAGCACAGTGGCAAACCATTAAGTGAAGTAAGTTACGCCTATGTGGGCGACGCTCATTCTAATATGGGTCACTCACTAATGATTGCAGGTTGTTTAATGGGCATGGATGTTCGTATTGCGGCGCCTAAATCCCTATGGCCCAGTGATGAATTTTTAAAACCAGCACGTGAGTTAGAAAAGCGTTATGGCGGTAAGCTGACCATCACAGAAGACCCTAAAGAAGCGGTTAAGGGATGTGATTTTATCCATACCGATGTTTGGGTTTCTATGGGTGAACCGGATAGTGTTTGGGAAGAACGCATTAAACTGTTAACGCCTTACCGTGTCGACAGTGCTTTGATGCAATCGACAGGCAACAGCGCCACCAAATTCATGCATTGCCTACCGGCCTTTCATAACCGCGATACGGATGTGGGCGAAGAAATTTTCCAAAAATTTGGCATTACTGAAATGGAGGTTTCCGATGATGTATTTGAATCGGTGGCGGGTATTCAGTTTGATCAGGCAGAGAACCGTTTGCACACCATCAAGGCGATGCTAGTGGCAACACTAGGAAATTAATAAGTGTTAACACTTGGGAGTGAAAGGGGTGATGGTATGAGAATTGTAGTTGCTCTGGGTGGCAATGCTTTGCTAAAGCGCGGTCAACCGTTAACAGCGCAAGCGCAGCGTGAAAACATCAAAATCGCAGCGCAGGCCTTGGCAAAAATTGCCGTGAATAATGAGCTGATTATTACCCATGGTAATGGTCCTCAAGTCGGCTTGCTGGCATTACAAGGCAATGCTTATAAGCCGGATGAATTGTATCCTCTTGATGTGTTAGGGGCAGAAACCGAGGGCATGATTGGTTACATGATAGAACAAGAAATGGGTAATTTTGTGCCATTCGAACGGCCTTTGGCGACACTGTTGACCATGGTGGAGGTAGATCCCAAAGACCCTGCTTTTAGTCATCCTACCAAATTTATTGGCCCTGTGTATGAAGAAGCAGAAGCCAAAAAATTGGCTAAGGACAATCACTGGAGCATTAAGCCGGATGGGCAAAAGTGGCGTCGTGTTGTGGCTTCTCCTTTGCCAAAACGGATTTTTGAGATTCGTCCGATTCGTTGGTTATTAGAAAAAAACACCATCGTGATTGCCAGTGGTGGCGGTGGTATCCCCACTATGTACGATGCGGACAGTCATTTGAAAGGCGTGGAAGCAGTGATAGATAAAGACCTATCGAGCGAGTTGCTAGCGCGAGAATTAGGTGCGGATTTATACATCATGGCCACCGATGCCGAGGCGGTATTTCTTGATTGGGACACCCCCGAGCAACGAGGGATTAAATGTGTGAATCCGATTGATTTAGCGAACTATGAATTCGCCGCTGGTTCCATGGGGCCAAA
>CAXBGJ010000248.1:0-4904 GCA_963975045.1 uncultured Marinomonas sp.
GCAAAGAGCGCTAGATAATGCAGTGTTTTTGGGCATGCGGTTTGATAGGTTTGAACCATGGTCTTCAAAGTTGAAGGCCATTTCTCTACCTTAAGTAACAACAGGCTGGTCAGCACCATCAATAAACCGGAAATAAACGCGGCGTTTCCCCAAAACTCGCCAAGATGCTGAGATCCATGCCAAGCAGAATTCCACACACCAGCTAACAAAGTCCACAGGGCAAGTGCACCTTGGCGTTTTTGCAACCAAGCCCGCAAAGGGTTGGGAACCGACATCAAGAGAATCAACCACATAGAAACCGTAACAACAAACCCCATTTTTTCTTCCTCATTAAGTACGTAAATAATCAATCAGTTATTAGACGTAATGAGAGCCATTTTGTTACAAAATTATTTAGATTACTTAAACACGGCCTTCTTTTTCGATCACCAAAAAGTGGGTCTATACCATAGGATGGTGTCGCACCACTGAAGTGCGACACAGCGATCACCTATTTATTTAACGCTCAGGTGGATGATTCTCGATCCAATGATCGGCAATCTCTTCACGGCGGGCAATCCAGACTTTGTCGTGGGATTGAACGTAATCTAGAAACTTCTTCAGGGCCATAAAACGGCTGGGTTTGCCTAGTGTTCGACAGTGCATGCCGATGGACATCATTTTTGGTGCAGTGGCGCCTTCTTCATACAAGCAATCAAAGTTGTCTTTCAGGTACTGGAAAAATTCTTCGCCGTGGTTGAATCCATAAGGTGAGGAAAATTTCATGTCATTGCAGTCAAGTGTATATGGCACGATAAGATGCGGTTTGGTTTGATTTGCATCCTTGTGATGGGGGACTTTCACCCAATAAGGCAAATCGTCGCCGTAGTTGTCGGAATCGTATTTTAGCTGTGTGTGTTCTGCAGCTAAGGCGCGCGTGTTTGGCGAGTCTCGGCCTGTGTACCAACCGGTTGGTTTGACGCCGGTCACTTTTTCGATAAGAGCGAGGGCTTCGGTCATGTGTTGTCGTTCTTGCTCGATGGGCATGTCTTGGTAATGAATCCATTTTAGCCCGTGGCAAACTATCTCGTGTTTGCCTTCCACAAAAGCTTTGGCCACGTCTGGATTGCGTTCCAATGCGGTCGCAATGGCGAAAACGGTTAGCGGTAGACCTCGGCGTTCAAACTCGTTGAGTATGCGCCAAACGCCAGAACGAGAACCGTATTCGTAAAGCGATTCCATGCTCATGTGTCGGTCTTTAAAAGGCTGCGCACCGAATATTTCCGATAGAAACGTTTCGGCGTGTTCGTCGCCATGAGCGACGCAGTTTTCCCCGCCTTCTTCAAAATTCAAGACAAACTGCAAGGCCACACGAGCATTGTTTGGCCAGCTAACATTGGGTTGTCCGTGTCGGCCATAACCGGCGAAATCACGTTCTAAATAATGTTTCATTGTCTTAATCTCACTTCTGTTGCATGTCGTAAATTTTGAATGTTTTATTTATGCAATTAATATACACATTATTGGTTCTGTGTCTTATTTGGTGTTATGAAAAAGCCCCGCATTTTAAAATACGGGGCTTTTTTAGCGAAATTAATCGACTAATTACAACATGTTAGAAACGCATTAAGGTGAAGAGGCTAGATCCGCTTCTGCTGCCGCGAGCATATCAAATTCTTCTTCTGATGTTTTCGCAACTAAATGGTTCTTGCTATACAAAAAGTAGTACGCCGCGCCAATGGCGAATAGCACTAGGGTGTAAAAAAACGCGCGAGGATCGTAAGCGTACACGCCGGTCAGAGCCAACAGTGATAAAACAAACGCAATAGACGAGGTAAAAATACCGCCAGGTGTTTTATAAGGACGATGCATGTCTGGATGGTTTATGCGCAGCAATATGTGGCTCAGTGCCATTAAGGCATAAGATACGGTTGCACCGACAACCGCCATGGCCAGCATTAGGTCACCTTCGCCAGTCAAAGACGCAAGAAATCCCAAAACACCTGGAACGATCAACGCACGTGAAGGCACTTTGCGCTTGTCTGTGACAGACAAACTTTGTGGAATGTAGCCAGCACGAGATAAGGCAAATACTAGGCGACTGTAGCCGTAAATAATCGAGAAGAAAGACGCGACCAGTCCAGCGAGTCCAAGTATGTTGACCGCCGTACCCAGTGTTTCATGCCCTGCAAAGTTTAGCGCATCGACCAATGGAACGGCGCTTTTACCCATAGAGTCTGCACCGGCAGCACCCGCTAATAAAAACACCACTAACAACGCGGTGAATAACAAGAAAACCATCGCGCCGATGATACCTTTTGGTACATCTTTAGCTGGGTCTTTGGCTTCTTCGGCGGCCAATGGCACGCCTTCAACGGCTAAAAACAACCACATACCAAATGGCAAAGCGGCCCAAATACCGTACCAACCCATTGGCATAAACTCACTGGCGCCAACAGCATCTGTCACGGCCACATCAAATAAACGGCTCGTATCGAAATCGCCAATCAATGCGACGGCGGTAGCTAGAATCGCAATAACTGCTAAGCCACTAATCACCATCATAACTTTTAATGCTTCACCGGCACCTGCTAAATGAATACCGATAAAGACAATATAAAACGCGGCATAGACCCAAGGTCCATTAAAACCCAACAGGGCTTCCACCGCAGAACCGATGAAAATCACAATGGCGGCAGGCGCCAGTGCGTATTCAATTAATACCGCTAAGCCAGTTAAATAACCGCCAGTGGGACCCATGGCTTGGCGAGCAAAGCTGTAACCGCCACCCGCCGCAGGAATGGCGGCTGACATTTCAGCTAGAGCCAATACGAGGGTAAAATACATTACCGCCATTAACCCTGCGGCAATGGCAAAACCACCCCAACCCGCTTCTGCAATCCCAAAGTTCCAGCCCGCGAAATCGCCTGAGATTACGTAAGACACACCCAGTCCCGCTAGTAAAATCCAACCAGCGGAGCCTCTTTTTAACTGGCGTTTTGCCAGGTATTCCTTATTCATTTGATCAGACATAGTGGTTCCCTCTGTTCTCTTTTGGTGGTGGTTTTGATAGTCATTTTTTGCCTGGATGGGCTTATATTTTTTCTTTTTTCTTTTTTCTTATGATTAAGATATGAGAAAGTTTTTGGATTCTTTACTGGTGTCTATGATTAGGTCGTCGTCTGATCGGTCTTTTAGCTTCACGCCGGACAATTTGAGAGTGCGTGCTTCGTTTAATAAATAGAAGGCTTTGCGCGCCGCGTCTGGATAAACCAAACCAGCGGGCCGAACATTGGAAATGCAATTTCTAAAGGCGTCAGTAAGGCCGACTTTACTGCCCCACGTTAGGTACAAACCTAAGCTATCCGGCGAACTTAGCCCCGGACGTTCACCAATTAATACTAAGACGCATTTGGCGTTTAAGCGCTCGCCAACATCGTCACCAATCGCAACGCGACCTTGTTTCACAAAACAAATTGGTGCTAGGTTCCAAGCGTTTTGATGGCTGTTTTTTATATTTTGCTGTTTGGGCTCTTGCTGAACGTGGATATGACTGAAAAGCGCCTCTAAAAAGGGCAAGGTATTTTGTTCAATTGCTAGGGAAGACAAGCCATCCACTACCACGATGGCAAGGTCATATTGTTGCGACGTGGCGGCTCTGTGTTCGTCTAGTATATTAGCGGATGCTTCGTCGAGTCGTCGGCCATAATCTGGGCGTTGCAAATAGGAAGCGCGATCTATTGCACGGCTGTGCAGTATGAGGGGCGCGCTGTGTGGCGCCCAATCCTGTGCCATGAGAGTTTTGGCTAAAGATTCTGTGTCTAGTTGTGTATGAACCGCATCAATAGCCCGTGCGTGGGCTAATTGAAACGCCAGCAAATGTTTGGTTGGTACGCTAACGCCAGAACGTCCTAGGCCAACGCGCGCGTCTGTGAATGCGTTGAGTTTACGCCATGCATTTTCAGTCACAGGCTCTATGTTTTCAGTCAAAGGCTCTATGTTTTCAGTGACGGGTTCTTCTTTTCCAGTGGTAAGAAGCGCATGTGGGTGTGTCGGAAAGGACTTGTCGTTACTCATGAGCGGCCTCCAATCAAACGGTGAAGAGACTGATGGAACGCGTCTGGTAGTTCGTGGTTGAGGGTGAATTGCTCGTTGTTTTTGAAGATTTCCATCTTGGCTAGCCAAATATCGAACTCTGGTGCGGGTTTTAACCCCAATACGCGGCGAGCGTACAGCGCATCGTGGAATGAGGTCGTTTGATAGTTGAGCATGATGTCATCGGAACCGGGTATGCCCATCACAAATGTACAGCCGGCGACACCTAAAAGTGTCAATAAATTATCCATGTCGTTTTGATCGGCTTCGGCGTGGTTGGTGTAACACACGTCGCAACCCATGGGTAAGCCGAGTAACTTGCCGCAGAAGTGATCTTCTAAACCGGCGCGGGTAATTTCTTTACCGTCGTACAAATACTCAGGGCCAATAAAACCAACAACGGTATTAACCAATAACGGATTGAATTTACGCGCTACGGCATAAGCGCGGGCTTCGCACGTTTGCTGATCCAAACCGTGATGGGCGTTGGCAGACAGAGCACTGCCTTGGCCGGTTTCAAAATACATGACGTTATTACCGACTGTTCCGCGATTCAGAGACAAGGCAGCGTCTTGGGCTTCGGCCAGATTAGCAAGGTTAAAACCAAAGCTGTCATTGGTGGCTTGTGTGCCACCGATGGATTGAAAAACCAAATCCACGGGTGCGCCTTGTTCTATGCATTCAATGGTGTTGGTGACGTGAGTGAGCACGCAAGATTGCGTGGGAATTTCATAATGCTGGATGACTTCGTCCATCATTTTGATCAAACGCGTGGCTTGTTGCACGTTGTCGGTCGCTGGGTTAATCCCGATCACCGCATCGCCATTGGC
>CAXBGJ010000249.1:0-4894 GCA_963975045.1 uncultured Marinomonas sp.
GATAGAAAACAGATGAGGTACCAAGCGTTCATTCGAGAGCCTTAACATTTATCAATAAGATTAGAATCATAAAAAGGTGCATGGGGGAATGCTGGGGGAGTATGTTATCCCTAGAGTTTGTCACTGTCACTGTTTTCACTGTACAAAAAGTGATCCTGAGGTGTTTAGGCGTAAAAAAGTAGAAATCTTGCTTTTATTGATATTTTTCACGCTAATCTTATTTGTAATTAAGTTACAAAACCTAACCAATTGGTTGGAATGTAATGAAGCACACTCCCAAGGAGAGTATAATGTCGCGCCATTACAGTTGATGAAATTTTGTGACATTTTTAGGAGTAGATTTATGGCAACACCTTCCCAGCACGATTTGCGCAATGATTTTCGAGCATTGTTAGCAAGTGATAAGTGTTATTACACTGCGTCTACATTTGATCCTATGTCAGCTCGCATTGCTGCAGATCTTGGCTTTGAAGTGGGTATTTTAGGTGGCTCTGTCGCATCGCTTCAGGTATTGGCTGCGCCAGATTTTGCTCTGATCACGTTAAGTGAGTTTACAGAGCAAGCGACTCGAATTGGTCGTGTTGCACGTTTGCCGATTATTGCCGATGCAGATCACGGCTACGGTAATGCATTGAATGTGATGCGTACAATTGTCGAACTTGAGCGTGCTGGTGTGGCGGCGTTGACGATAGAAGATACATTATTGCCAGCAAAATATGGCCATAAATCGACGGATTTAATTCCTGTTGAAGAAGCCGTTGGTAAATTGAAAGCCGCCTTAGAAGCGCGTATCGACCCAATTATGAGTATCATTGCTCGTACCAATGCGGGTCAGTTGACGACGGAAGAAGCCATTACCCGTGTTAAAGCTTACCAAGCGGTAGGTGTTGACGGTATTTGTATGGTCGGCATTCGTGACTTTGCGCATCTAGAAGAGATCACACAGCACATTACCATACCTGTTCTGTTGGTGGCTTATGATAATCCTGAACTACGAGATCGAGAACGTCTTGCTAAAAATGGCGTACGTATTGTGGTAAATGGTCATGCCGCGTATTTTGCAGCCATTAAAGCGACTTACGATTGTTTGCGTGAGCAACGTGGTATTGCAGAGGGGACGTTAGATGCGTCTGAATTATCGACTCGCTACTCTACGTTAGAAGAAAATAGAGTGTGGGCAAACAAATATATGGATGTGCAAGAATAAGCATTACTGAGCAAATTTTTGTGCGCTTCGCGTTTAATTAATACAGGTAATGAACCTAATTACTGATAACAGATAGACCACTAAAAAAGCCAACATTGTGTTGGCTTTTTTAGTTTAAAGGGTCATAGCTAGGCGCTAACCTAGTTGTTCTAATTGCACGTAGCAATTACGTAGCCAAACTTTCATACGCTGACGCTCAGCAATGTTCATGATGCCTTTATCGTTTGCGACGGCCCAAAAGCTGCTGTTATTAAAGTCAATTTTTTGCGTTAACTTACTTTGCAATTTTGGCAACTCAATGATCAAGGCTTCTCGATCAACGGCTTTCTTATAAATATCTGATTTTTTAAACCGAGAAAAATCTGTGCCTCGGCCCAGATTTTGTACCACGACAAAATCTACAGAAGGTTGAGTGTAACGCTCTAGCAAAGCGTCTAATAGAGCGACAGAGTCTGCACCATCATCCATTACATGCCAAAGACAAACTTGGTAGCTCATTTCATCCAACAACCCAAAAACATCTGTTTCTTCAATCCACTTGCCTAATGGCTGCGCCGCTTGCGCGGCTAGATCAATGATCAAATCACGATCAGGGTATTCTTCAATGGCGGCCAGCATGCCGTCCAAGCTGTCTTCCTCACCAATTAAAATGGGAGAGGCAAACTCACTGTAAAAACGCGAAAAGGTACTGTGCGAGCTGTCACAGTCAAAGCCTAAGAATGGCTGATCGTTATCAATATAGAATTGAGCTAAGACACGGGCCGTCATAGATTTCCCGACACCGCCTTTTTCACCACCTACAAAATGTACCTTACCCATTTAGATTTCCTCATCGAAACTGAACGTAACCGTGTTTAAAAGGGCTTTCTGAAAGAATCTTTTCTTACAAAAGACACTGTATCAAGATTCTGTAAAAAAGCATGATATTTTCATCTCAAAAGTGACGAGAAAAAGAACTAACGGGTTAGTGTTGCACAGAAGTGAGCGGCTTTGTTGTGAGGCTAAATGAATCAGTGATAGTCTAGAAGACTATAAATTGCACAGTATAAGGATTATTTTATGGAGATTTTCGCTTTTTTAGTTATTGGTGCGTTAGCGGGTTGGTTAGCTGGTCAGTTCGTAAAAGGGGCTGGTTTTGGTTTAGTAGGTAATATCGTGATCGGGGTAGTAGGCTCTTTTGTTGGTGGGTTTACCTTTCAGCTTCTGGGTTTGTATTCGGGCAGTTTTTTAGGGTCTTTGCTCACGGCAACCGTTGGTGCGATTATTTTACTTTACGTGGTTCGGTTGGCTAAATCGGCTTAAATTTATTCACGAATGAAATTCTATTTTATACTCAAAAGCCTGCAATTTTTGCAGGCTTTTTTAGTTTTACTATCTTAGTCTAAACTAGATTAACTCTAGTTCTTCCATAATACGGCGAATGGTTGCTTTTGTACTGCCTTGCAATGGCACCATAGGTAAACGGCATTCATCGCTGCAAAGACCAAGTAACGACATGGCGTATTTTGGTCCAGCGGGGTTAGGTTCAATGAAGAGGGCGTTTTGTAAAGCAAACAGTTTGTCTTGCAGTTGCGCAGCCTCGATGTATTTTCCTTCACGGCATAGGCGTTGTAATTCTACAATCTGCTTTGGTGCCACGTTAGATGTGACAGAAATACAACCGGTGCCGCCACCAATATTATAAGCAACCGCGGTAATGTCGTCTCCGCTTAAAAAATTGAACGGTTTTTTGATCAATGCACGTTCACGAATAGGGCGAGTTAGATCACCTGTCGCATCTTTGACACCGATGATTCTTGGCAATTCTGCAAGTCGAGCCAGTGTACCCACTTCCAAACCGACGACCGCGCGTGGAGGGATGTTGTAAAGAATGATCGGTAGTTTGCTATTGTCGTGCACGTATTTGAAGTGTTCGTAAAGGCCAGTTTGATTTGGGCGGTTGTAATAACCCGCAACATGTAAAGTAGCGTCTGCGCCTGCTTGATAAGCGTATTCAGAATAATTCACTGCTTCAACCGGGTTGTTTGAGCCTGCGCCAGCCAGTACAGGAACCGCTTTGTTGGTTTCTTGTACTGTGATTTCAATCACACGTTTGTGTTCGTGTTCGCTTAAGGTTGGAGACTCTCCAGTGGTACCAACAGGAACAAGGCCATTGATGCCTTGATCAATTTGCCAGCGAACAATATTACGTAAAGCGTCTTCGTCTAGTTGACCATGACGGAACGGAGTGATTAATGCAGTGATTGCACCGTAAAACATATTTTTGCCTTATTTAGACCGGTATGCATTCTGCTGAAGAGAGTAATAAACCGTCAGCGAGAATGCTGCCGGGAAGTTGTTTGAATCTTAATTCCACACGTCAGCGTTGCAAAGCTTTTTAGCCTTACGTTTATCGCCGTTGTGTTTATTTAAGACACTGTTATACATAATATAATAGAGATTCTGTGTTTAATTGAATTTTTATACTGGCTTTTTTTTTCTTAAAGGTCAATACACCTCAGTGTTTTTTATTCGACTGTTTTTTTAACTAAGACGGGTTCGTTTTTTAGCGCCGGATTCGATAATATAGCAGCATAATTTCACGTCGCTCCGACGTCAATAATAATATTAAATAGAGTGATAAATATGGATCTAACCACTTGGCTTTCTTTGGTTGCCGTTTGCGTAATGGGGGCTATTTCCCCTGGACCAAGCTTGGCCGTTATTCTTCGAGTGTCCGTCTCTCAATCGCCGTTACATGGCGTTTTGGCGGCCGTCACGCATGGTTTAGGGATCGGTTTCTGGGCTTTTTTAACCTTGCAAGGGCTCGCGATCTTGATGGCTAAACATCAAGATCTATTTTCTGTATTGACCGTTCTAGGTGGAGTGTATCTTGCTTGGTTAGGGCTGAAAGCATGGCGTTATGCTGGGCAGGGAAAAGAAATTAATGTAGAAGGGGTTAGATCTTCTTATTGGGATTCTGCTCGTGATGGTTTAATGATTGCTATTTTAAACCCTAAGATTGCGTTGTTTTTCTTGGCTTTATTCAGTCAGCTAATTCCTACTAATATGGTTGTTTTGATTAAATTCCAGTTATGGGCGACAGTCGTAGTGATAGACAGTGGTTGGTATATTATTGTCGCTTTGTTATTAGCAGGTGGTCCGGTGTTATCTTGGCTGCGTCGTCATACTGTCTGGGTGGATAGGGGTATGGGAGCGATATTGATGTTGCTTGGCTTAAAAGTCGTCATAGGTGCTTTCTTTTTATCGTAAAAAAACGCTCAAGTGAACGTTTTTTTACCTAGCGAGATTGAGTGTTATTTTTTCCATTCTGCATCTCTTTGGCGTGAGCGAAAAAGAAAATCACCAATGACGTTTAGACCTTTTAGCAAGACGGTAAAAACTAGGTCGTCGAAGCTGCATGTTACTAAACGTCATTGAGTTTTCGATGTGAATATTTTTTATGTGCTCTGAATGAGCTGTAAAAAAATACTTATTCCTTATTAAAAATAAAACCTTCTGTTTCAAGTAGTTGCTTAGTCCAAAGATCATAAGCTTTATGATTCAAGTGTAATTTATCACCTTCAAATAAGTTTTCTTTTATTTCCCCATGCTTATCCAATAGCGTGGAAAATAAGTCAAGATATTGAGTATTAGGTCGAGTTTTTGCTAATCGAGCCAATTGAATATTGGTTTTTTCGATTGTGC
>CAXBGJ010000250.1:0-4893 GCA_963975045.1 uncultured Marinomonas sp.
TGGATTAATAACGTTCGCCCTACTACAAATTCTCTTTTTTTCTTTTTGCTTTTTAGCCCCGACGCTTTATTTTTTTGGGTAACTGGCAATCTGTCAAAAAGGTGTTGCTGTTGCTCATTAGACAAGGTCTCAGTATTGGCAAAAAAAATTTGTATGTCACACAGCATAAAAATCCATATGATTCTTGATATTGTTTTTGCCTTTGCCACAAGACATATGCTTGAGAAGCGGCAGGGTAAAAATATTTAATTTATAGCGCTATTTCTGACACGAAAAACCGCTTTCACGGCGTTTCATTTCAAAAAATAGTGCCATATAGAATCGTCTCACACGCATTATTTTGTTAGCCATTACTTATTCTAGTGTCACAACCTTGCCTGTCAACGCAACGCCAGCCATCACCGCACCTGCACCACATTGAAACGTTTTGGAACTGGAGGTCAGGTTGTTTTTGTAGTTAGACTTGATATCCACCACCGCATTACCCCCTTCTTTTATCGCTCTTTCTTTAAGTGAAATCATTGCAGAAAGAAAAACCCAATTACAGGCATCTTCATCACTTTTAGCAAAAGCATTCGTTTTTTTATTGGTCTTAAATCCACCAAAATCTTTAATCGCTTTACCATAGGACTGATCACCAAAATAAAAAGACACATTCGTTCCTAACTTTGATTTGGCTACCTCTGAACTCATGATATTGGAAATTGAATAAGCCCTAATAGAATCACGGGCAAAGCTGTGCGATGAGCAGAAAACAAGAGCTGAAAGGGCTAGAATTGCAGCTTTCTTCATAATAGTCATTTCCATTTAAATATTAATGTAGCCGAATGATAACGCTCAATGAATTTAGCAGCAATACACCGACAGCTTCCTCTTTAAGCCGACTAGCTCCAGTTCAAAAACCACACACTCAAAGGATATTATCAAGTTGTCATAGATCAGTGGATCTAAGCGGCCTAAAGATAGGGGCAAGCTACTCACCCTCATTTTTTAGTGATTAAAATCGCCATCAAATATAGCCGACCACACCCGCCTTATTTAGGTCTGTGTTTTTAATTACCCGCCCCCTAAAATGTGTAAATCCTATGTAAGTATAGGTAAAAAACCAGTATCCTTAACGGATATTTAGAAACAGGATCGCTGTGTAAAACACAGTCAAATCAGGGATAATTATCAGTGTTAAGCTTTAAAATACGCGGTTGGAGTGCCTATACTCCAGGCTTAGAGTCTGCAGAGTCTTGGGGGAATTGGTTACAAAACAAATATATTTTGCCCACTGACGCACCAAAACCCGGATTGAAAAACATCCCTTTAATGCTCCGAAGACGCTTTACCACCATTGGTAAGTATTCAGTAGAAGCGGCGATGCCAATATTAGCTGAAAACGAACATATACCCTTGGTTTTCGCTTCTCGTCATGGTGATGTTGAATTAACACTCTCTTTACTTCAATCCATTGCCAACAATGAACCACTTTCTCCCACTGGTTTTAGCCTAGCAGTGCACAATGCAATAAGCGGGTTATTTTCAATTGCACGCAAAGATCGAAGTGAAGCGACGGCAATATCTGCAACAGAAAACCTGATTCCATTTGCCTTATTAGAAGCCGCGACTCAGTTGCAAGATAATAAACAGGTGTTATGCATCATTTGTGAATCCCCGCTGCCTGATTTATACAAACCATTTGCTTCTTCACCCCCCTTTCCTTATGCCATTGCAATGGTGTTAAGTCGTGAAGAAGGAGACACCTTTCATTTGAAAAGCGCGCCTTCAACAGGTTCTGAACAAGGCCAAAACAATGAGCTAGAAGAGCTAATGGCACTTCTTTTATCTCATCGTAATTGCGCACGCTTCCCTACCACTCAAGATGTCGAGTGGATCATACAAAGGTAGGGTATTATGCTCGATATAATCAAATACTATTGGCGCTGGCTAGCAACGGTGTTTAGCTTCATTATTTTTGGCGTCGGGGGCGTTTTGCTCCCTATTATTGCTTTGCCTATTTTATATTGTGTTCCAGCGACAGCATTGATTAGAGAAGAGAGAGCCCATGCTGTTATTCATCACACATTTCGTTTTTATATCGCAATGATGAGACGCTTGGGCGTCTTAAGTTATGACATTGAAGGGGAATCCAAACTAAAGAACGCACAGCTTATTCTAGCAAATCACCCGTCACTCATTGACGTTGTGTTTTTGATTGCCTTAGTCCCAAACGCAAACTGTGTCGTAAAAGGGCGTTTAGCAAAAAACGTCTTCACTCGCGGTTCAATACGAACAGCAGGGTACATTATTAATGATAACAATGAGCATGTCATTGAAATGGCCGCAGACGCTTTTTTGAAAGGGCATGCGCTAATTGTTTTTCCTGAAGGAACACGATCTACACCAGGAGAAAAATTAACACTAAAACGCGGTGCCGCGAACATAGCGATTCGCGCAAAAGCAGAAATAACAACGGTGCTTATTGAGTGTAAACCGGCCACGCTCACAAAGAGTGATCCTTGGTATAAAATACCAAAGACGAAAGCTCATTTCAAAATCCAAGTAAAAGATAAAATTGATGTACGCTCCTACTTAGCGGATGGTCCGCCTTCCGTTGCAGCAAGAAAGCTAACAACCGATTTAACAGATTATTTTAATACGGAGTTAATATTGAATGACTGATTTGAAGTTAGACATAAAGAACATGATTATTGATGCGCTTGAACTAGAAGACATTAACCCCGATGAAATTATAGATTCAGACCCTCTTTTTGTAGATGGCCTTGGCCTAGATTCAATTGATGCACTTGAAATTGGTTTAGCTTTACAAAAAAAATATGGCATTAAGCTAAAAGCTGATTCTAAAGAAACGCACGAACACTTCGCTAGTGTGAATGCATTGGCCGCATTGGTTGAGTCCTACAAAAAAGAAAATTAAGAGACGATTATGAGTAGTATTAATCAAGACGTGTTTGACAAAGTATCGGGTGTTTTACAAGAGTTGTTCGAGTTGTCTGCTGAGGACATTCACCCTTCTTCAAATTTATATCAAGACCTTGATATTGATAGTATCGATGCCGTTGACTTGGTCGTCGAGCTAAAAAAAATGACGGGGAAAAAGATCAACCCTGAAGATTTTAAATCCGTTCGAACCGTTGAAGATGTGGTTATTGCCGTAGAAAAACTGTTTGTATAAGGTCTTCAAAAGTGCTCCTCAAAATTATTTTAGTGATAGTCACCATTGTTTATCCTTTTATTGTCTATTTTGGGTTAACGCACTTTGATTCGACTCTGGTCATGTTTTTCGTCATTGCTCTTTTGATGATAAGAGGTTTCACGGAGAAACAAAAAAATGCACGCAGCGTCATTTTTACATCGGCGTTTGGTGTATTGGTCGTGGCTTATTTTTGGGGCGACCAACAGGGGTTAAAACTGTACCCGGTACTGGTGAACGCCTCCATGCTACTGCTTTTCACCTCTAGCCTTTATGCGAAACAATCGATCATTGAACGAATGGCAAGACTTAAAGAGCCCAACTTACCAGAAACTGGTATTCGATATACTAGGAAAGTGACCATTGTTTGGTGTGTGTTTTTTACATTAAATGGCCTTGCTGCCTTATTCACTGCATTCTGGACATCTAACGAAACGTGGTTATTTTACAATGGCTTTTTGGCTTATCTCCTGATTGGTTTATTGGTCGCTATAGAATGGATTGTAAGATACAGAGTTAAGCATAAAGTATGAAAACGTTAACGCTTTTATCTCGATGGTTATTGGATGTCACAGATGAACAACCCATAGCAATGATGGATGACGTCATCGTAACAAAAGCACAAGTGTCGAATAAAGTGGCGATGTGGCAAGCCATTTTACCTTTATCACCAGGACAGAAATGGGCCGTGTACCATAGCGATGCGATTGAGTTTTTTACTCTTTTACTCGCCTTGTGGCAATCAAACTGCACGGCATGCATTCCAGGTGATAATTGTACGTCGACGGTCGAACGCTTAGAAAATTCTGTGGCCGGCTTTTTAGGTGAGTTTGAAAACGCTTATTCCTCGGAGAAAAATAATAGCCAACTGACTAGAAAAACATTTTCTTGGATAGAGATTGAACGCGGCTTTCCAGCAATAGAAGTTTATACTTCTGGCTCGACTGGCGAACCAAAACCAATCACAAAAACCATGGCTCAAATTGATGATGAATTGTGTTGCATTGAGACCTTGTGGCCACTTTCTGACACGTCTGTCGTTTTATCGACGGTAACTCACCAACACCTGTTTGGATTAACCTTTCGCTTATTTTGGTCATTAGCAAAAGGTCGGCTTTTACTTAGCAAACACAGTTCCTTCTCTGAAGAAATTTATCACCTTGCCTCACAATGTAATCAATTTATTCTGATCTCAACCCCCGCCCATTTAAAACGCTTAAACCATCAGCTTGACTGGTCGATTTTGCAGGGCAAGTGTGAAGCGGCTATTTCTTCTGCTGCACCGTTGCAATATGAAGAGAGTATGTACGCCGCTAAATTACTTTACATCCCGATATTTGAAATATATGGCAGTTCAGAAACCGGCGCGGTGGCGTGGCGGAATCAATCTAAAATAGAGGCAGATTACTGGACCTTATTACCCCACATAACTTTGAACGAGACAGACAAAGGCTTTATTGTAAACGGGCCTCATGTATCGTCAGAACACCAGACTCTTTCAGATAATATAGAACAACTTACACCGGATTGCTTTCGCTTACATGGTCGAACAGACCGTATCGTCAAAGTAGAAGGTAAGCGTTTATCTCTATCTAAAATGGAAAAGTGTTTAGAACAAAGTGATTGGGTTACCATAGCACGAGCCTTGGTTGTCACTAAAAAACGGGAAGAAGTGGCCATTGTCGCAGAGCTTA
>CAXBGJ010000251.1:0-4890 GCA_963975045.1 uncultured Marinomonas sp.
CTCGGTATTACTTGTAGGCCTGTATGAGGGAGGCACGACCGTAATCAGGCGAAGAAAGCGAAGCTTTGATTGTAGAATAGACCTCGGCTTTAGCCCGACAATGGATTTTGTTTCCATTCAAACGCTTTGTATTCCCAACCTTTATTCCGCTCTGCTGAGCGGGTAACTTTTGTCCAGAGCCACAAAAGTTACCAAAAGGTCTCTTTATCGGACTTTCAGCCCAAACGTCTCATTCACTTTTTTAATATTCGTTTAGCAAGTCGACTTTTATAGTAAGGCATCGATTGTTTATTTGGTGAGAGATAGATCGTCAAACAATGACTCTGAAACTCCATAAAGTCGTGCAACTTCGTGCGTCGAACTGATTTCTTCGGGATGAAAATTAAAACGCAATTTATGGTTGGATATACAGTTTATTTTTGAAATGATCGCATTTTTGCACGTTTAACCATTTTTAATAAACCAGTTGAACGTGTTTTGTACTGCTTCCAGCATTCGTTATTTATATGAACCGGTTTCAAATCGCTCCAGAGGAGCGGCATATGCGAGATAAGTTTGGTGAGGCTACCGCGAGTATGAAGCAGAGGTGCGCAGATGGTTTTGACGCGCAATAATTTTTTAAGTTCGTTTTCGACATAGTACATTAAGGTTGTTTTATGTCCGCTGGACTCAATGTACGTAACGATAAGCTGATGGGGTAGTGGTCTGAAGAGTGTATTTGCGTATGCACATGCGCATCGACAGTTTCTAATCCGCGACAGTAAATATGGTCAAGGTGCTGAAATAAATGGTTTAGTCTTGGCTGACGTGTCATCTCCACTTCTTCCAGCAAAAACGAGGTGGCGAGCTCATTAAAATATTTTAACCTCTTTCCATTCCACGTATTAAAATCCCCGGCTAATAATATGGGCCCATTATGATGTTCCAGCGTTTGAGACATTTGATCCATATGTGCTTTGAACTTTTCGAAAGAAACAAAGTTGATCGCGTGGACATTGATAACGAGTAATGATTGTTTAAGGTGATCTAATGGATACACGGTTGCCAGCAACATTTTTTTTGTTTTTGTAATGGGTTCGCCGTGGGCTGACGCTGAAAAATAATGTTCTACTGCCGCAACAGTCGATCCGGTTTTAACGCCCGTTTCGATGCTGGTTTTGATGCTCATGAAGCTGCTCGCCATAATCCACTGGTGCTGTGATGAGGCATTAAAAAGGTTATCGAAGGAGGAGTTCAAAACGGCTTCCTGCAAGATAACTAAATTTTTGTCATGGATCAGCGTTGTGAAATCCTTCAACCAGCCTTTTTTTCGACATTTAAAAACATTCCACACTAATATTTCGATGCTGGGTCCTAATGCCAGATTTGGTGCGCTGCCCATGATTTTTAGCGATTCAACTTTGCTATATCGACTTTTAATCATGAGAATATGGGCCTTTATTAAAAATTATGATGGCAAGGATCTGCGCATCGCATTACAGATAAGGTGAGAATAAACGAAACAAGTTATTACGAATTTTTTTGAAGATGAACACGTTATCCATGTCATCTTCAATAACGAGCTTTGCGTTACGTTTCTTTAAAGTAAACAGCTCCGTTAGTTGTGTGTTGAGGTCCGTATCAAAACATTCTAGGTTAATTTCAAAATTGAATTCAAGGCTTCTGGCGTCCCAGTTAGTGGAACCTATAAAGGACCAAATATCATCAATAATGACCACTTTACTATGGTCAAAAGGCCGCTTGTTTTTGTATATCTGTATACCGTGTTCCATTATTCTTGAAAAATTGGCTTCCATCACCCAGTCGACAAAAGGAATGTTGCTATGCTCAGGCACTATGATTTCGACTGACACACCACGTAATGCGGCGGTATGAAGCGATGTCATTAAAGTTTGGTCCGGAATAAAGTAGGGCGTTATGATTTTTACGCTTGTTTGAGCGCAAACTAATGCGTTAATTAATGTCCATCGTATTCTGTTATGGTGTTCGTCAGGACCATCTTGAATGACTCGGGCAACCACGGAGTGATTGTTTTTTTGTTCGAGTGTATTTGGATTAAAACAGGGAAATTGAATTAATTCACCTGTCGCAAACCTCCAATCTTCTGTAAATACTTGACTGATCTGGTCAATCACGGGACCTGTCACTTTAAAATGCACATCATCTATGGGGTGTTTTGCAGATTTTACTAGATTATTCTTACTGACGTTCAATCCTCCAATGTAAGCGACTTCACCATCAATACTGAGTATTTTTCTATGGTTTCTTAGATTGATAAATCGAATGCCTGTCAACGAAATAGCGGGTAAAAATCGCGCAGTATGAACCCCGAGTTTTTTTAACGCGCGGTCTGATTTGTGCCAGCTGTAACCAATGCCAATGCCATCCAGTAATACATTCACTATAACACCTCGTTGATGCGCTTCTGCTAACGCGTTAACAAACTGGCGTCCAAGTGAATCGTAATCAAATATATAACTTGATAAGACTACGTGATGTTTTGCGTTTTTAATTGATTCAATCATTGAAGGGTAGGCTACATCTCCATTAATGAGCGGTTCAACTCGGTTATCAGCGACGTAATTTATAGGATGAATGTTATATCCTGCAATGATAGCAGAATTCCAATGTTTGGGTAGCTGATTGAATTTATTGATTTTTTTCGAGAGTCGGCAATATTGTTTAGACGCTTTAGGGTGTTTTTTTTGCGCTAAACGCTTGATGCGATTTATTCCAAACAACCAATAAAAAAGACTTCCGATAACGGGCGAAAATATGACAAGGCCAATCCAAGCCAGTGAGGTACGTTCATTTTCTTTAAATAATAGTACATGTAACGATGTGAAAAACGATAAGGAAACGTGCAAAATAACGATGATGGTGACCCAATGGAGGTAGACCCATTCAACCAATACTTCAATTATTTGCATAAAACTCACTCAAATGATGGACGATTAAATCCATTACGAAAAACAAATGATGTTAATAACGATACCGGCCACTAACGCTTATTTTAGGATGTTAGGTTGTATCATTACACAAACGGATAAACCATGACATGATGCCCATAGAGAATTGGGGCAGATAGAGAGCAATAAGGCTAAGCCGTTATAAAGTAGAGAGTATAAATGAACAATAACCGAGACATCATCGTGCGCCTGCGCGAGCATATACCATCGTTTGAATGTACACCGGGTTGCCACGATTGCTGCGGTCCAGTAACGACGTCATCAGAAGAAATCTCGAATCTCCCAGTGAAAACAGACGCTGAGCATGACGCAGCATTAGAAAATTTTACCTGCGTGCATTTGGGGGCTAATGGTTGTGAGGTGTATGACGATCGTCCTTTAATCTGTCGATTGTTTGGTACAACCCCGAATATGGCTTGCCCTAACAGTTGTCGTCCAAAAACCATGGTTGACCCTGATATTGAGGCTCAGGTTCATAACTACATTGCTAACACACGGCAAGTGTTGGTATAGATCATCATTTAGACGTTAGACCGATTCAACCAACCAATAGTATGTGTATCCTTCTATAAGATTGAGATGCGATTTAATTGCAAATAATGGTTGTTTGTATTTATTGGGTTGTGCAAGCAGGAATAAAAAATAGTTAAGTGGATTTAGTCATTTTTACTGAACTGAAAAGTGTTTATTAACGTAACCGCTTTCTATAACGATAAAGTTTAGGGAAGCGGTATGCAGTTTAGTGTAGACGAACAATCAAGAATATTAGAGATGGCTTGGGAAGATAGAACGCCATTTGAAGCGATTGAACACCAGTTTGGTTTGAATGAGCAAGCGGTTATCAAACTCATGCGAAAGAGCTTAAAACTCAGTAGTTTTAAATTGTGGCGAGAGCGTGCCAGCGGGCGAAAAACCAAGCATTTGCTGCTTAGATCGTCTAGTGTGAGCAGAGGCTACTGCCCAACTCAATATAAGCAACGCTAGGCTTTACAAGACTTCCGGTTGTTGATGAAGTTTAAGAGTTGGTATTTTTATCACCTTCAAACGTCAATCCAAGCAGCGCCCGTTAAAATATTAACTAATGGATATTTCATTACTATTTTCTTATGAATGAATCTTCTTTGTCAGAACAACACACGACAGAATCACTGGCGCACTTGCTCAGCAGAGTAGCTCAAGAAGACCGTCACGCTTTTTCTGAATTATATCAAGCCACTCACCGGAAACTTTTTGGTATTGTTTACCGTATCTTAAGGCGTCAGTCCTTATCCGAAGAAGTATTGCAGGAGGTTTATCTAAGGATATGGGAAAAAGCATCGGCGTATGATGCCCGTGTTGCCTCACCAATTACTTGGATGGCGACGATTGCACGCAATCGTACTATTGATGAAGTGCGAAAAAATCAACTCCCCGAGAGCGATGTTGAGGTGGACTTTGACTTGATAGCCGATGATTCTATGACGCCAGACGACTCTTTTACTAAGAGTCGAGAACTATTAACATTAGAAGCTTGTTTAGCGGGGCTCGAATCGCCTAGATCAGAGATGATTAAGGCGGCTTATTTAGACGGATATTCTCGTCAGGAGCTTGCCGATCGTTTTAATCAACCGCTAGGAACAATTAAAACTTGGCTGCATCGCGGCATTAAACAACTGCAAGGTTGTATGAATCTATGAATAACGATGAAGAAACCTCTATCCACACATTGGCAGCAGAATATGTGCTTGGTACTTTAGAAAAGGCTGAGCGCGACGTAGTAGAAGTGCGTCGAAAAAGTGACCCATTGCTTGATCAGGCGATTGTCAGCTGGCAGGCGCATCTTGCTGGATTAAACGAATATGTGCAGGATGCAGAGCCAAGAGAAGGCTTGTTCGACGAGATTTTGATCAAGCTTGATCAAAATACCGAGAAAAGTACCGAG
>CAXBGJ010000252.1:0-4843 GCA_963975045.1 uncultured Marinomonas sp.
ATAACCAAGCTTCGTCAGACTCACCTTCTTCTTTGCGCAGCATATAAGGATGGCGGATAGTATGGTTTGCAAACACACCGCCAGACGCTTCCATCTCCTTCATTTGCTCCCACGTCAAAAAGCTACGGCTTTTGCGTTCAACGGGTTCAGTATTAATAAACACAGTAAAAGGAAAGTTCCTTTCTTTTAAGATAGGAAAGCCTGCTTGATAAATACTACGATAGGCATCATCAAAAGAAATCGCGACGGCCTTTTCAGGTAATGCCTTATGCGCTTTCAAATCATCCAAGGCAGAACGCAGATCAACCACCTGAAAACCAGCGTTTTTCAAATAGTCCATGTGCTCAGTAAATTGCTCTGGCGTAACAGAAGTCGATTTAGGTGAACTGACACTGACATGGTGATATTGAAGAACAGGTAAATAATCCTGAGCTTGAACCGCCATACTGACGCTCATTGCACCAAACAAGATGCCGTAGTGAAACTTTGACAACATGCCTTTTCCTCTTTGATTAATATTTGTCCTCATTCTACGCGACGAATAGACAGAATGACCAGCGCAGCAACTAAGGATACTCTCAAACTGTTATGGCCATATTACTACGCCACTGCATCTACTTTTATTCAACCTCCAGCCCTACACTCGTTGAACACATATCACTCGTTATCAACATTAAGAATAGGTAAATCAGGGGTAATCGCATGAGCAGAGCTGAATTCCACACACAACTCGACGCACAACTACAAACACTTAAACAACAAGGTCTCTACAAACAAGAGCGCCCTCTTATTACGCCTCAAGCCAGCCAAATTACGACAGCAGACAATCGCCCGTTAATCAACTTATGTGCGAACAATTATCTTGGGCTAGCAAATGACAGTGACGTAACAACAGCGGCACATAAAGCACTAGACGATTATGGCTATGGCATGGCCTCTGTCCGTTTTATTTGCGGCACTCAAAACATTCATACTGAGCTGGAAAAAAGCCTCAGTGACTTCCTTCAGATGGAAGACACTATCCTGTACTCATCTTGTTTTGATGCCAACGGCGGCTTATTCGAAACACTACTCGGCCAAGAAGATGCCGTCATCAGTGACGCACTCAACCACGCCAGCATTATTGACGGTATTCGCTTATGCAAAGCAAAGCGCTACCGCTATGCTAACAATGACATGAAAGCGCTCGAAGCAAACCTTCAGCAGGCCGATAAAGAAGGCGCTAGAACCAAGCTCATCGTCACTGATGGGGTTTTTTCCATGGACGGCATTATTGCGGATCTAAAGTCCATCTGCGACCTTGCGGATAAATACGATGCGCTCGTCATGGTAGACGACTCCCATGCAGTTGGTTTCTTAGGTGAAAATGGTCGTGGAAGCCATGAATATTGTGGCGTACTAGGCCGAATCGACATTATCACTGGCACATTAGGAAAAGCCCTTGGTGGCGCATCGGGTGGTTATACCAGTGCCTCTAAAAACATTGTCGATTGGTTACGTCAACGCTCTCGTCCATATTTGTTTTCTAATTCATTGGCGCCTGTTATTACCGCCACCAGCATAAAAATCCTTGAATCACTTCAAAAAGGAGATGCCGCTCGTCAGCAGCTAAAAAACAACAGCCATTACTTTCGTACCAAGATGAGCGACTTAGGGTTTAACTTAGTACCTGGCGACCACCCAATCATTCCCGTTATATTAGGAGATGCGACACTCGCTCAAGAGATGGCAAATGCGCTATATATAGAAGGGATTTTTGTCACCGGATTTGCTTACCCCGTTGTGCCAATGGGAAAAGCTAGAATTCGAACACAAATGTCGGCATCACTGACAACGGAACAACTCGATCTAGCCATTACCGCTTTTGCGAAAGTCGGTCGCGAAATGGGTATTATTGAAGGAATAAAATAATGAAAACGCTTGCTAAACTTCATGCCGAAAAAGGCATTTGGATGACAGAAGTAGCCCAGCCAGAATGCGGTCACAATGATGTTGTTATCAAAATACGCAAAACCGCAATTTGCGGAACAGACATGCATATCTACCATTGGGACGACTGGGCACAAAATACCATTCCTGTACCAATGACCGTCGGTCATGAGTTTGTTGGTGAAATCACTGAGATTGGCCCAGAAGTATCAGGGTTCAAAGTCGGCGATCGCGTCTCAGGCGAAGGTCATATTACCTGTGGCCACTGTCGAAACTGTCGCGCAGGACGTCGTCACCTTTGTCGTAAAACATTAGGCGTTGGTGTGAACCGTACCGGCGCGTTTGCCGAGTATTTAGTCATTCCTGCCAGCAATGCCTATAAAATCCCAGACAACATCAGTGATGAACTGGCGGCAATCTTCGACCCATTTGGAAATGCGACCCATACCGCCCTCTCTTTTGATTTAATCGGTGAGGATGTCTTAATCACCGGCGCAGGACCCATTGGCGCCATGGCCGCCGCCATTGCGAAGCATGTTGGTGCGCGCAATGTGGTGATTACCGATGTAAATGATTTTCGTCTAGAGCTTGCGAAAAAAATGGGGGCGACTCGAACGGTGAACGTTAGCAAAGAGTCCTTGAAAGACGTCATGAATGAAATAGGCATGCACGAAGGCTTTGATGTGGGATTGGAAATGTCCGGCAATGATCAAGCATTTCGCTCGATGTTAGAAAATATGAATCATGGCGGAAAAATTGCCATGCTTGGTATCCCCGCAAAAGACACGCTCATAGATTGGAACCAAGTCATTTTTAAAGGCCTGATCATTAAAGGAATCTATGGACGTGAGATGTACGAGACTTGGTACAAAATGGTCGCTATGTTGCAATCTGGTTTAGACATCAGCCCCATTATTACGCACCGCTATAATGTAGGTGAATTCCAAAAAGGCTTTGATACTATGGCGTCAGGCCAATCAGGCAAAGTGATTCTGGATTGGAATTAAATCCGCTAGGTTATTGCGTCTAGAAGGTGATCGCGTTAGCGTAATTCTTTTAGACGCAAACAGAGCAAGAACATGTTAGAAATTGGTACTCAAACACACCCGCTTCCTCACCAAGATGCACTCTATGTTTTGCTACATCGTAATCAAGTCCTGGTTGAACAAGACAATCTTTTTTTAATCCCTTTCACGCACTTTCAACCAAACTCAAAAATGAACGCCATTTATTGTGGTCAATGGCAGGGCCAAGACATCTTTGTTTGCCGTTTTGAATCCATACCAAAAGGCTTTACGGAAGCAAGCTTAAGAGAGCTGCTCTTCTTACAAGATCAAGACCATTACCTTCTCTTAAGCCGCGCTCATCAATTATCAACGTGGGACAGAGACCATCAATTTTGTGGGCGATGTGGAACGCCCATGCAAGAAAAACATATATCGGAACACACTAAGATTTGCCCGACGTGTAATTTGCGTCATTACCCACGGATTTCGCCTTGCATCATTGTATCAATCTGCAAAGACGACCACATTTTACTGGCCCGTGGACTGCATGCACCCAAAGGTAAATTCAGTAATATTGCAGGGTTTGTCGAAGCGGGTGAGACATTAGAGCAAGCGGTAGCACGTGAAGTGCGTGAAGAAGTAGGGCTTGAAATCACCAACATTCGCTATGTAGACAGCCAACCTTGGTCTTTTCCTCATCAACTTATGGTCGGCTTTTTTGCAGATTACGTTGCTGGCGAAATCACTCCCGCTCCAGGAGAAATTGATGAGGCGGATTGGTACCACATCGACAACTTACCTCACATACCCAACAAAGCGACCATTTCAGGACAACTAATAACGCAGCATATTGCACACATTAATAATAAAAAATAGTCCGTGAATAAAGCAACAGTAAATAAACACTTACTGTTGCTTGCCATCCTATTGTCATAATTAGCCGCTACTGTATCCGCACTTATTTTATCCCTCTGGAGAAAAATCATGCGTTTACCCATTGCGTTACCTTTATGTGCCACCGTGGCGTTACTTGGTGGCTGCGCTACGTCTAATACAGAACAAGCTGGCGCCACGGCGTCCATCGAATTACATTTCCTCGGACGTTACGAGTCAGGTGTCTTTGATGGCAGCGCCGCAGAAATAGTGGCATATGATGCTAAAACGCAAGAAACCTTTGTGATAAACGCCAATTCGGGCAAAGTCGATGTGCTGTCCATGAGCAATCCTGCTGCGCCATACAAAATCAAAACGCTTGATGTCAGTGCAGACGTGGCCGCTTTAACCGGTTTATCCCTTGGCGCAGCCAATAGCGTTAGTGTCCATGGCGGCATCATGGCCGCTGCCATTGAAGCCAAGCCAAAACAAGACATGGGCTATATCGCTTTTTATAACATCAATGACCATGCCTTTATCACTGCCGTAAAAGTCGGCGCACTACCAGACATGGTGACTTTCTCGCACGATGGCAAACAAGTGATTGTTGCCAACGAAGGCGAGCCTAATGATGAATACACCGTCGACCCAGAAGGCAGCGTAAGCATCATTACCTTACCTAATGACATCACGACATTAACGCAAAGCGATGTCACTCAAGTGACGTTTCGTGATTTCAACAACGGCGCCTCTCGCGCTTCAGAACGACCTGATGGATTGCGTATTTTCGGCCCTAATGCCAGTGTTGCTCAAGACTTAGAACCTGAATACGTCACAGTTTCTAAAGACAACCGCTATGCCTTTGTGTCACTGCAAGAAAACAACGGCATTGCAAAAATCGATCTTATGAAAAAGTCGGTATCCACTATTTGGGCATTGGGCACAAAAGACTATAACCAAACGGGCAATGAACTAGACGTCAGCGACAAGGATAAAACCATTCAGCTGAAAAACTGGCCAGTATTGGGTTTATA
>CAXBGJ010000253.1:0-4829 GCA_963975045.1 uncultured Marinomonas sp.
AATACGGTTAATTCGGGTGAATAATGTTTCTTCAATGAACTCGATTAAGCCTTCGAACATCTTCGCTTTACTAGGAAAGTGGCGATACAGCGCCGCTTCCGATACACCAACTTGCTTAGCCAGAGCGGCCGTCGTTATGCGCGCTCCTGGGCTGCTCTCTAGCATTTGAGCCAGCGCTTGCAATATTTGTGTGCGTCGATCGTTTTTCTTGTTACTCATTGTCGTGTCCAGTTTGTAACCCGTATTATTAATTCATTATATCAATAACAGCGTAGGCCTTATTCGCCAACTTTTGTATTTGATATTAATGTGCCGACACCTGTATCGGTAAAAATTTCCAGCAAAGTCGCATGTGGAACACGACCGTCGATAATGTGAGCACTGGTCACACCTGCGTTCACCGCAGAGAGCGCGCAGCTGATCTTTGGAAGCATGCCACCATAAATAGTGCCGTCAGCGATTAAGGCGTCGACTTGAGCCGTACTTAACCCTGTTAACACATTGCCTTGTTTGTCTTGTACGCCCGAAATATTCGTTAGCAGCATGAGTTTTTCAGCGCCAACGGCCTCGGCTACTTTTCCGGCGACAAGGTCGGCATTGATATTGTAAGAGTTACCATGATCATCCACGCCAATAGGAGCAATAACTGGGATCAGGTCACTGTTCTCAAAGAATTTTAAGAAACTGGTGTCGATACTTAATACTTCGCCAACGTGGCCAATATCTACCTGTTCTGGCGTTGTCATGCCTTCTGCTTGGTGTTTTACAAAAAGCTTTTTCGCTTTAATAAAGCGGCTGTCTTTTCCTGTAATACCGATGGCTTTACCGCCCGCTTCACAGATCAAGTTGACGATTTCTTTGTTTACTTGCCCGCCGAGTACCATCTCAACCACATCCATGGTGGCTGAATCGGTAACACGCATACCATTGATGAATTTTGACTCTATGTTTAGCTTCGTCAGCATGTCGCCAATTTGTGGGCCGCCACCGTGAACAACAATCGGGTTCATACCAATTGCTTTCATTAAAACAATGTCTCGTGCGAACCCAGCTTGTAGGGTTTCATCTGTCATGGCATTGCCGCCGTATTTGATGACCAGCGTCTTACCAGCGAAGCGTTGAATGTAAGGGAGCGATTCGCTCAATACCTTAGCAACATCTAAAGCGGATTCACGAGAAAAAGCCACGGGTTACGTACTCCTGTAAACAAAAAGAATCGCGTTATAAAAAAACAGATTATCTTGATCTGCCCTGAAAACGAATCAGCAAATAGATTATCTGGCTGCTGTGGCAAAACGATGACACTCAAGGCGGACATCGAGAGTAAGCAACCACTTAGGGTTGAAATAATAGCGTGATCTTGGTGGATTAACTATAAAAATTTGTATGAAACTTACGAAGTGTAGGCTTATGAAAGTAAATTGTATGGTGGCGGGAAATAATGGGTGAGGGAATGTGGTAACGAAGGCAAAAAAGATGAAATATTCTCACCTTTTTTGCCCAGATTTAGTTACTTTGTACCAGTATGGCCAAAGCCACCTTCACCACGGTCGGTGCTTTTGAATTCTGTCACAATGTTAAATTCTGCTTGTACAACCGGCAGTAAAACAAGTTGAGCAACACGTTCACCAGGCTCAATAGTAAATGTCGTATTTCCACGATTCCAGCAAGAAATCATCAGTTCACCTTGGTAATCAGAATCGATAAGACCGACCAAATTGCCCAAAACAATACCGTGTTTGTGGCCTAATCCTGATCGTGGCAATATTGTCGCGGCGAAATTAGAATCTTGGATGTAAATAGACAGCCCTGTTGGTAGCAATGTCGTTTCACCTGGCGCAAGGTCGATCGCGGCATCTAGACAAGCACGAAGGTCTAACCCCGCTGAGCCTTCAGTTGCATAAGTTGGCAATGGAATTTCTTTGCCGATTTTGTCGCTTAGGATTTTCAATTGAATCGCTTGTTTCATTATCTTCTCTTCTATTTTCTTAATTGATGGTCGGCATAAAGGGTCGTTAAGGGGTTAACGAGAGCGTTGTGAGTGCTCGTGAATAAAGTGTACGAGTTGACTGGCTAATTCGCTCTTGGTGGCTTTAGCTGGCTCCCAGACATTATTCGTAGTAATCACGGTGACTTGGTTCTCGTCTTGATTAAAACCAATGTCGGAGCGAGACACGTCATTGGCGATAATGATGTCTAAGCCTTTACGTTCAAGTTTGCTCTTCGCGTATTCGATCACGTTTTGCGTTTCTGCAGCAAAGCCGACCATGATTTTGGCACGTTTCTGCTGAGCTAATGTCGCAATAATGTCTGGATTTTTTACGAGAGTGAGTTGAAGTTCATCCGTATTGGATTGTTTTTTCATTTTTTGGTTGCTGGCCATTTTCATTTTAAAGTCGGCAACCGCCGCCGCACCAATAAACACATCCGCTTGGCTTTGCATGGCGTGCTCGCACGCGGCTAGCATGTCATCGGCGCTTTTGACGGCCACTACATTTACGCCAACGGGTGCTGTGATCTGAACAGGGCCGCTGATCAGCGTAACACTCGCGCCGCGGGCTATGGCGGCCGTGGCAAGGGCATAGCCCATTTTTCCTGAGCTGTGATTGCTGATGTAGCGCACTGGATCAATCGCTTCCATCGTCGGTCCAGCGGTAATAACCCAATGCTGTCCAACAAGGTCTTGTTCAAGCATTGTGTTTTGAAAGTGGTGTGTTATCGCTGTAAAAATATCGGCGGGTTCACTCATGCGACCAGGGCCTATGTCGCCACACGCTTGAGCGCCATCGGCAGGACCAATACTTAACACGCCACGCTGGGTTAGCAACGTCGAATTCGCTTGGGTGGCAGGGTGGCGCCACATGGCTTGATTCATTGCGGGGGCAATCAGTACGGGAGACTCGGTGGCGATGCATAAAGTGCTCAGTAAATCGTTTGCCATGCCTTGAGTGTAACGTGCCATGAAGTCAGCGGAGGCGGGCGCGATGACAATTAAATCAGCCCATTTTGCTAGCTCAATGTGTCCCATGCCCGCTTCGGCGTTCGGGTCCAATAAGGTACTGCGTACAGGATTTCCAGAGATCGCTTGTAGTGTCATTTCCGTCACGAAGGCTTTGGCGCCTTCCGTCAAAACGACTTGCACTTCTGCACCCGCTTTAGTCAGTAAGCGAATTAGCTCGATGCTCTTATAAGCGGCAATACCACCAGTAATGCCTAATAGGATGCGTTTTTGAGTGAGGTTTGACATAAAAAACTTCTCAATACGTTCAGTGGAAGATAGAGTTAACTAGAGGCAGGACGCCTTTTAAAGCAAGATTATCATGGATCAAGGAGCAGATCATGAGTATTAAACATTGGCCTGAACAAGAAAGGCCCCGCGAAAAGCTCATCCACCAAGGTGCTGGTGCATTAAGTGACTCTGAATTACTGGCGATTTTTCTTCGTACAGGCACGCAAGGTGTCAGTGCTGTGGAACTGGCTCGGCAAATTTTATCTCAATTTGGTGGCCTACGGTCTTTAATGTCGGCGAGTCGGGAAGAATTTTGCAAGGGTTTTGGATTGGGCGATGCCAAATATACTCAACTGCAAGCTGTGTTAGAAATGTCCAAGCGGCATTTACAAGAGCAATTAATGCGTGAAACGGTATTCACCAGTGCCGAACACGTTCGAACTTACCTTTCCTCGCAATTACGTCACTCTCATCGGGAAGTATTTGCTGTGTTGTTTCTCGATACTCAACATCGATTGATTCGTTATGAAGAGCTCTTCATGGGCACCATAGACGCTGCCGCTGTGTATCCACGAGAAGTGGTCAAAGCCGCTTTGCACTATAATGCCGCCGCAGTGATTTTGGCTCACAACCACCCAAGCGGCGTAGCCGAACCAAGTCAGGCTGATATTAGCATCACGGATAAAATCAAACGCGCTTTGGATCTTGTTGATGTTCGCCTGTTGGATCACTTTGTGGTTGGAGATGGCGCGCCGGTTTCCTTGGCAGAAAGGGGGTTGGTATAGCTTGAAAATTCAATCATGGGGGGTGTTGCCGTTTAGATTGATAGGTGTGTGACGGGTTATTACGGCTGTGATTTACTTTTTACGCTTACTAAATGATCAGTTTTTTTACAAAAGGTTTGCTCAATGGGTTGGCTTATGGGAAAATGCGCGCCGCTATATCCTCGGTATGGGATTTTTTTGATTCACAAGGAATCATGCTCCGCCTGAGGAAGTGAAACACTTCCAATAATCTTTCTGGATAGCAAAAGGTATTTAATTATGTCTCGCGTATGTCAAGTTACTGGGAAGCGTCCTGTTACAGGAAATAACGTTTCTCACTCAAAGCGTCGTACTAAGCGTCGTTTTCTTCCAAACCTTCATTGGCACCGTTTTTGGGTCGAAGGTGAAAACCGCTACATCCGTATACGTGTATCTTCTAAAGGTATCCGTATTATCGATAAAAAAGGCATCGAAACAGTTCTTACTGAAATGCGTGCCAACGGCGAAAAAGTATAAGGATCTGAATCATGGCTTCTAAAGGCGCTCGCGATTTAATTCGCATGGTATCTTCTGCTGGTACTGGTCACTTTTACACGACTGACAAGAACAAGCGAAATACTCCGGACAAACTTGAAATGAGAAAGTTTGATCCAGTTGTACGTAAACACGTTATGTACAAAGAAGCGAAAATTAAATAATTTTCGATTTCTTAAGAAAGAACCGACTCCTAGAGTCGGTTTTTTTGTATCTAGTAGAAGCATTTTGTTCTTTTGGTCAGTATTGTTTGTGCTTGCTTAATTATCGCCGAGGTCACTGATGCCTGAATTACCGGAAGT
>CAXBGJ010000254.1:0-4814 GCA_963975045.1 uncultured Marinomonas sp.
TACTTAAAGCCCGCAAACGCTGCGATGTCACGCACGGGAAAAACATGCAAGAAACTCAAGCGTGGTACGACGAGCTGAGAGTGGAAAAAGGCGACAACATCATTGCCGGACTGCGCACCACCATCATAGGTGGGCCACTGGCTTAGCGTCACCTCCTATTAACAACTGAACTAATCATTACAATCCTACCAACGGCTTTCCTTTTAGGAGAGCCGTTCTCATTTCCAAAACCTAAATGTCTTAGTTAATACTGTGATAATAAAATTATCGACGATACCGTCAAAACAGCGCAAAATTATGACGATAAATTAATTATAAAAATAACTCATTACTTTTGGTGCTAGCGTTTGCTTTCGCCTCTTTTTGAAAAGGATATTTTCGTGACCTTAGTCCTAGATTTAAATAAAGTTCAGCGCATCACACTGAATAACTCACAACTTAAGGTGGATATTTTGACCTTGGGAGCCAGTATTCAATCTGTCTATCTTAACGGCTACGAGCATTCTTTAGTGCTAGGGTCATCTAAATTGAGTGACTACCTTCACGCTGCAAAATATTTCGGCGCGGTCGTTGGACGAGTGGCAAATCGAATAGCGAACGGTCACGCTGTGATCGATGGAAAAACCTACCCGTTACCGCCAACTTTGCCAGAAGCACATCATTTACACGGCGGCCCAGCCGGAACCGGTAGTAAAAACTGGGTCATCATCGAACGATCTAGCGATGCCGTTCAACTTCAAACCCGGCTCCTTGATGGTGAAATGGGGTACCCAGGAAACATGACGGTAAATGTATTTTATCGATTACTGGATAACACGCTGGAAATGGAAATCAACGCCACGACAGACCAGCTGACGATTTGTAATTTTGCGGGACACAGCTACGTGAATCTTGATGGCACAGGGTCTATCCTTGATCACCAACTTTGCATCAAGGCTGACCATTATTTGCCAGTAAACAAAGGATTGATTCCGACAGGAGAAGTGTCTCCAACCGCAGGCGGCGCATTTGATTTTAATCATCTTCGTACCATAGGCCGCGATGACTACCCAGGCCTCGACACCAACTTTTGCCTTTCTCTTGGCAATCGCACAGTGCAAACCGTTGCAACACTCAAAGCGCCGATAACAGGTCTTACATTGAATTACCAAACGACCGAGCCAGGATTGCAAGTGTACGATGGCCGCCACATCCAGCTGGACGCTGACTCTAATATTAATACTGGCGAATTGAACGCGTACGCGGGACTTGCGCTGGAGGCACAGCATTGGCCAGACGCCATTAATCAATCTCACTTCCCACCTATATTACTCGCGCCAGAAGACACCTATCAACAAGTCACTCGTTACGTGTTTGCTTGATTCAGAAAATCATCTTGCTCAAAAGGTAAGAAATAGACATAAAAAAAGTGACATAAAAAAGAGACGAATGCCTATGTTTAATAATAGACATTCGCCCCTTTATATTCTCAAAGTGGGTATTATTTATTCAGTACGAAAGCGTACAACCATCGAGTGCAGCTCTTTACTCAGTTGATCTTGCTTCTGGCAAAGCGTCGCGACGTCTCCTGAAATTCCCGAAACACGATACGCAGATTCACTGATGGTGCTGATGTTTTCATTAATGCCTTCCGTTACTGCACGTTGCTCTTCGGCAGACGTGGCTGTTTGCAACGTCATATCACGCATTTGTTTCACAACTTGTTCGATCTGTTCGAAAGAGTCCAAAGCTTGATCGGACAAGCTGATGGCACTTTCAGATTCTGCCAAACTCGTCACCATAGAATCTGAAGCTTGCTTGGTTCTATTAGCAAGCAGCCCTAATATGTTACTAATTTGCTCGGTCGACTCTTGCGTTCGCCCTGCCAAAGTCCGTACTTCATCGGCCACCACCGCAAACCCTCGACCTTGCTCTCCAGCACGAGCGGCTTCTATCGCGGCGTTCAATGCCAACAGATTAGTTTGTTCTGAAATCCCCTGAATTGTCGATAAAATCTGATTGATGGTAACCGTTTCTTTTTGCAGCTCGATAATAATTTGATTAGATTCTTTTAAGCGAGTCCCTAAGCGATTTACCCCTTCTGAACTTTTCATAAGAAGGCTTTTTCCTGCCATGGTTGTCTCTAACCCTTTTTCAGAAAATTCAGCAGATTGACTGCAACTTTCCGCCGCTTCGTTAGAAGCAATCACCATTTGCTGTCCAGCCTCGGCAATCAACTCAATAGACTGCAATTGCTGAGTCGTAGACAATGCCACTTCATTGGCTTTAACCGCGGTTTCTGCGGCAATCTTATCGATTTGTATGCCTGACTCTTTGATACCAAGAATTAGCTTACGAGTAGACTCAATAAATTGATTAAACCAATTAGACAGAGTGCCTGTTTCATCATTAGTATGAATGTCAATTTTTGACGTGAGATCTCCTTCCCCTTCAGCCAATATTCGCAAGTGATTAGAAACCGATTGAATTGGAGTGATGAGGCTTTTCGCCATCAAATAAGCAACAATACCAAACACAACAAGCAACAACACACACACAATAGCAGTCGTCTTAATCAATTCATTTGTGCTGGAATAAATCTCAGACGCTGGCATTAAGCCAATAAACTTCCACTTAAGATTTGGAGAGGTATACACATTAGCGTAGTAATCAACACCATCAAGTTGAAAGTTCGTAACGCCTTTAGACGAACTCGCAATGTCTTGATAAGCGTCAATATCGGCTATGTTTTTGAAATTATTATCAGGATGAAGCGCATCGACCAAAATGGTGCCGGTATTCTCAACGACCATGAGGCTACCCCGCTCACCCAACTTCGTTTTGCTCGCCATTTCTGTTAGCGTTTTGATCGATACATCAACGGCAACGACACCACCAATATCATTGCCTTTTTTATACGTTCGAACAGCAGAAACGTAAACCGCATCGTCTGGCTCCCAATAATAGGCATCACGCAAAGCAATGTTACCTGGTTTTTCCATCGCCCTTACATACCAAGCTCGTTGCTTAGGTTTCCATTCCGCGTATTCATACGTTCCAGGCCATTCTAAATAACCATCACTGTCATCGCCCATGTAAACATAAACGAAATTAGGATTGTTATTACCGATTGCTTCAAACATATTAAAAATTGAGGCTTCGCGACCGCCATTAAGTTCGGCTATTTTACTCGGCGCTTTCCCTTGTTTTTCATGGTAGGTTGTTAATGGTTTAGCGTCTGGCGCAGTGACGGATTCACTCTCAGAAATAAAACCAACAACATATTTTATATCACTCATAAATTGATCAAATGTTTCCTCAACAGCGCCTAAGGTTTGCCCGCTGTTTTTAGAAAAACTTTTTAGCGCCTGGTCTGAAGCAAGAAAAGCGGTAATTGAACTAACGACTAAGACGGGCAATACGGTAGCAATTGAAAATGCAATTAACAGTTTCGTTTTTATTCTCATAAAATTCACCCAATTATTGAAAACAATCACTGACTTTTTCTCAGCAATATTAAGTAGATATTAAAATATATTTACTGATACGACAGGTCATCGTCAGTATTTATTAATGTTATTCAAACGTTTTTTATTAGATCTTTGTATTCCCTGCCTACTACTTTGTTTTCCATATACCTACATAAAATACGATATTACAAACGTATAAACCATAACCACACTACAAAATGTAACGAATATAAAGGGACTAATAAGCCCAATCATTTTGGTCATGATATTTTTCAGAAAGGATTTTTTATTCATGAGAGTAAATATAAGTAATAAACTCCGATAGGAACTTATTACTTATATCTGACTAAGAATTAGCATTTACTACGAGGTCATGTTTAAAAAGAGGAAGGCCTTGGCACTCTGTGCTTTTTTATCAACGCACTTCCTAGCTAAAAACCGCCATAACACTAGACACTTCAGGTAAGACGGTCGTGTTGTCTTTTTGCATTTCGTTGCAAAGTTCTTTTACGAAGGGAGTTTGCTCTGGGTAAGCTCGTAACCAAGACAATACTGTCGCCTGTACTTCGACCAAGCTTTGATCTTTAGTAACAGGAGCGCCAAGAGCGATCAGTCTTTCTTTAAAATCGACCTCGTCGATCAAGTCTACAATCATCATATTACATACCTATAAACAGACAATCTGTTTAATCAATAACCAGCAGGACAAACAGCTTATACCTAAACGGTCGCTTAGCGTACCACTTTTTCCTCTAATAAAAGGTCAAAGATGGCATGCGCCTTCTCCGAGGATGTTTCGTTTTTCATTACTTTGCCACCACCGCCAACTGGCTTCGCTGTCGCGGCCTTCATTCGATCCGCCGCCGTTTTTGCTTTGACCACCTTTAAGCGCTTAGGCCGAGGCTTAGCCACGCTAAGTTGCCATTGGCTCGCAGCTTCATCTACGGCACCGTCTACATCGAGTATTTTAAACTCGGCCCTTAGCCCTGGACCGAACGCAGTTTGTCGAGCTTCTTGGGCTGCATTGTCCACACTGGCAATAAAGGGCAGCTTAACGGTTAGCGCTCGACGTTGACCCCGAGGCAAAGCCAATAACACTTCAGCTTCCCCTTCATTGATACTAAGAATATCAGCAACACGAGGCACTAAAGGCCAGCCTAATTGCTCAGCTAATAAATACGGCAACATACCAGATGATTCACCGTTTTCTGCACGAACACCGGTTAAAACAAGACTTGCTTTATTTTCTTGCAAAAATGCAACCAACACAGGTAAAGCATCACAATCACTCTGTTGCGCTAATACCGTCACAGAGGGTAAGCCCATCCCCGCGTACTGTCGTAATACTGGCTCTTCAGAATTTCC
>CAXBGJ010000255.1:0-4813 GCA_963975045.1 uncultured Marinomonas sp.
CGACATCACTCACGCATTCGATGTTATGAGCGAAGCCACCAACAACATACAATCTCGTCCAAAAGTAGTCACTATCAGCGTCACCCCTACCTTCGCCGCGAAGATTTTGATCCCACGATTGGGAGAGCTCAATGCGCTGTTGCCTGATATAGAGTTACGCACCGTCGCTACTAAGTCGGTGTCTGACTTCGATAGAGACCAAATTGATATTGCTGTACGCCTAACCAATACCCCCTTCCCCCTAAACTTGGAAGCGGTACGGTTATTCCAGCAAGAGCTGATTGCTGTCGACCACTTCATAAAAATAAAGTTCGACCTCAAAATCACACCAAGAAGTAACAGTGTTAGATAACGTCTCAACACTGATTCAAAATGGGGTGACGGTCAGACTAAGTCTGAGTTTGTACAGTTTAAGCGGGATAAATGACACCTTAAACTAACGAGATTCTCTACTCAATCCTTCTATTACTGCCCGATTGATTAGTTTTATTCAGCTATTAGTGTATTTTATATCGTTTGTCTTCTTTACGTGGAATTCCTACTATATCAACATCAAAACACAGTTTGTTTTGATGTTGATATAACACAACCATGGATAAGGAAAACACAATGAAAAACAATCAAACTATCGCTGAATTATTAGCAAACGTAAATTCATCATACCTAACAGACGCTGAAAAATACGAAGCAATCGCACGTGCAGAACGCGCTGAATACATTGTTGCAAGTATATCTTCTGCTATTAAAGCCGTTAAAAAGACAGCACTTAAATTAAAAGCCGTTTTTGTATCGTCTTCTGCTCAGCACGCTTAATCAATACCGTTAATATAAAGTTCAATTGGGTACGTGTCTTCTTCTAAAAGAAGATATTTTGGCTTAGTCCAACGGATTTCCCAAAAAGGAAACAGCGCTAAAATAAAAACATAAGCGCTTCCCTGCTTTTTTCTCAAGCTACTCCTCTGTATTTACTTTCTTTACCGTTTTTTAATTCCGCTTTTTAGCTCCGTCGTTCTTGCAACACTTCTTTGAAAGCAAACATGCCATTCAATGCCGATGGAAAGCCTGCATAGACTGACATTTGCAGTAACACTTCTTTTATTTCATCTTCGCTACAGCCAACATTCAATGCCGCGTTCAAGTGAACTTTCAGTTGAGGACGGCAATTACCTAGCGCGGTTAATGCTGCGACGGTGGCGATCTCTCTGGACTTAAGATCCAAATTAGGTCGTGAGTAAATGTCGCCAAATGGGTATTCAATGGTGAATCGAGCCAAATCAGGACAAATATCTTGCAGACTTTCTATCACATTATGACCGGCGTCTCCGTCAATCTTAGAAAGCAGTGCTAAACCTAAGTCAAATCTTGGGTTATTCATGGCGTACTCCTATTAATTTTCTTAAAGAAGTTACACCTTACAAGTTAGAGTGAACTCTAAGTCAAATCACTTTATTGCCTTTGTACAAATCAATTTTATCCTCTAACGCTTTTAAATGATTTTTCTGCAAGACTATGTGCGCTTTTACTGTTTCTTTATGTTGTTCCAGCAGTTTCTGACGCTCACAAACCGTGCTCACCCCAACTTCTCGTAACTGCGCATACAGCAATATATTTTCCAGTGTCATTCCAGTCTCTTTCAGACGAACAATAAAACCAACCCAATCTATCTCTTTTCTTGTATAAGCCCGATGACCGCTGACATTACGCTGGATATTTTTCATCAATCCAATTTTTTCATAATAGCGTAACGTATGGGCAGATAACCCAACACGCAATGAGAACTCTTTCATGTTCATAATACGACTTCCTAGGCATAATATAAGCCAACAAGATCGAACAATAATTTGATGGAAAAAAGTAATGATAACATGGCATTGTCAGCCGTTTAACGAGCTGTCTACTCACATCCTTTATGATTTACTTAGGCTTCGCTGTGATGTCTTTGTGGTTGAACAGAATTGCCCTTTTCCGGAGTTAGACGGTTTGGATACGTTACCTGACACTCAACATCTTTTTGCCTTGCAAGACAATCAACTCGTTGCCTATGCCAGATTGTTGGCCGAAGGTGACTCGTATTCAGGTTACAGCAGCATAGGACGCGTCGTTGTTGCACCGCAAAACCGCAAGGATAAAATAGGCCATACATTGATGAGTCATGCCATTAAACATGCAACTACTCTATGGCCAACCAGTCCGATCAAAATTGGCGCCCAATCACATCTTGAAAATTTTTATAAATCCCACGGCTTTGTCACAGTTTCCGAGCCTTACATGGAAGATGGCATAGAACATTATCTTATGACCCGGGAACTTGAAGTAACGCGTTAACCCGTTGTTTGAGCGCTGGTAAAACCTCAGCTTTAAACCAAGGGTTTTGCTTCAACCAGCGATTATTTCGAGGACTAGGGTGAGGTAAAACCACTATTCCCTGTTCCAACCAATATTGCCACGCTTTAACCTGTTCTGTGAGATTGCCTGAACGTCCTAAATGATATTTTTGTGCATAAGTACCTAATACGATCGTCAACTCAACATGAGTAAGCTGATTCAGTATGGTCTCACGCCACTTTACAGCGCATTCAGGACGTGGCGGTACATCCCCAGATATCTTTCCTGCTGATGACCCACTCTTATAATAAGCATGGCCAGGGAAACAAAAGCCCATTGGTAAAATAGCCACTTGCTGGGCGTCATAAAATACGTTCACAGGCACACCAAGCCAATCTCTTAACCGATCACCGCTGAGATCATCAAAAGGGCGGCCACTATCATGGGCCTTTTGCCCTGGAGCCTGACCTGCAATGAGTATTTTTGCACTAGGATGAATTTGAATAATTGGTTTAGGGGAATTTGGAAGAAGACTCGCACAATGTTGGCAAGATAAAACGGCCTCTTTTAATGCTATGAAAGTGTCATGTGACATAAATCTGTCTCGTTCTTGCCTCTAAAAAAAAAGCAGCCGCTGTTTCCAGAGGCTGCTTTTCGATTATTCGTTTTTATTTGATCTAGTGTTGATGACCACCTTCACCATGTACATGACCATGCTCTAACTCTTCAGCCAATGCTTCGCGAACGTCAATGATCTCAACATCAAATTTCAATGTTTTTCCCGCTAGTGGGTGATTACCATCAAGCATAATGCCATCGTCTTCAACTGCAATGACAGTCACTGGTTGTTCACCACCAGGGGTTTGTGCCATGAATTGCATGCCAATTTCGATATCATCGACACCTTGAAAGTTTTCTGTTGGTACTTTCTGGATAAGTTCTTCATGTACCGCGCCGTAGCCATCTTCAGGCTCAACCGATACAGCAAGTTTATCACCCGCCGCTTTACCTTGAAGCGCTTTATCTAGGCCATCAATGATGTTCTGAGCACCACTTAGAAAGACTAAAGGCTCTTGACCTACAGAAGAGTCCAGCTCTTGGCCTTGTTCGTCTGTCAATGTGTAATGCATGCTAACAACGGCGTTTTCTGTGATTTGCATTCTATTCTCCAGCTTAAAAATGAATAAGGGTACGAGCGCTTGATACAAGCAAACAGGGTTGCGATACACCGCCACAACACGAACCCAAACAATAGTTTGTGGCATTATGATAACGTTCCATAAGCGCAATAACTACCGTATAAACCTAGAAGTTTGGTACGTTCGACGATTTTTAAAGGGATGTTTGAATATTAATTTGAAAAAAAGACATACATCAAGCAAAACAGATCAAATTTAAAGCGGCAATTCATAGACGGATTGCCTTTTCACTAATAAAAAACCTAAGGCCGAATAGAATTTTTTAGCCTCACCCCGAATGTCATTTGTTCGAACTCGCAACGTCACATGCTCTTCTGTTGCCCACCGTCTAGCTTGTTCAACCAAGACACGTCCAGTCCCTTTAAAACGGGCTTCGGTCGAGACAGATAATCCCACTATTTCGATAAAATCAGCAGAAGCCATTCGGAAAGCATGTTGCGCATGAAGCCAGCCAATTACCACGCCATCTAATTCAGCCACCCAAGCTCTATCATCATTAGAGCCCAGCAAACGCTCAAGCCGCTGCACAGCAGATTGTTTAACGACTTCCTCTTTGTAACCCAATCCAGCCGCCACTAGCGCAATGGCGGCGGCGTCCACACTTGCAGGTCGAATTAGCACCACCGTTTCGCTCTCCGTTATTTACATGAATGATTTAGCTAACGGCTTAAACTGTGAAATATCCAAAGTGTGTGCCCGCCCTAACCAACTAACACCCTGGGTATGATCGAAGTAATCATTACCTGTTAATGGATGAACAAAAACATCTAAAGACTGTCGATTTAACATCAGCCAAGGAATAATTTGACCAAACGTTTCTGAGGCAAACGACAGCTGACAGCTCCAAACGGGATGTGGACCAACAGGTTTTTGATGAAAACGCCCAATACGAATATCAAACAATTCAGCCGCTTGCTCTGCAACCTGCTTGGCTATCTCAACACCCGCTTCGTCTGCATAATAAAGATGAGCATGGAATGCTTTTATGTCACGATGTGAAGGAAATTGATTCATGGTCTCTCCTAGTATTGCCTTATTAGGATTACAGTTTAACACCCGTCACCACATCACAATGGATTGATGCGCAAAAAAATTATTTGCAGGGGTAAAAAGCTATTTGCAGAAGAAAAACAATCATCTACTAACGCTACGAGACCTAAGTCTTAGAGGATTGTTAAATTGACTGTGTTACATTGAGTTTTAAACAACAATGACGCATCAACCTAGGTTCAGGTAATTTATTCAATGACTGTTTTCTGGATTCTGTTAGCCATTCTTTACGTTCTAGG
>CAXBGJ010000256.1:0-4691 GCA_963975045.1 uncultured Marinomonas sp.
CGCTGGTTACAGGTTGAATTCAGCCCGATTGTTCAGAAATTTGCCGAACAAGCCGGTGGTGTTGTTAATGCAGAATCCATGAAAGATTTGTTCGAAAGCAGCTTTATGACTGGCACCACACCCTACAACTTGGGTCGATACGATCTTGCAAAAGATGATGTTGATACGGTTAATGCCGAACTTGTCTCCAATAACACCACGGTGAAAATAACAGGTAATGGCAATGGCGCGCTGTCTGCGTTCAGCGAAGCCTTAGGCAAGCACTTCAATATGCGTGTCGACATTATTCAATATCAAGAGCACGCCTTAACTGTCGGCAGCGACTCACAAGCCATTGCCTATGTTCAGGCTAATATTAATGGTGATCGTTTTAACGGTGTTGCAATCGATAACGACATTGTATCTGCTTCTATTCAGGCACTATTAGCAACGGTGAACCAGAAAATCAATCAGAGTAAAGACGCAGCGGTTGCGTAACTAATCGCCATCAGCTGAACACAAAAAAGCCGAAAATCGAATGATTTTCGGCTTTTTTATTGAAAAATCAAATAACACAAAATTCCATTTACAGAACGAGAAAGACTAAGGGTGATAAACGACTCGATTGCGCCCCGTCTCTTTGGCCTCATACAGTGACTCATCTGCACGCTTCAACAAAACCTCTTTACTCTCATCCTCTCCTGCATAAACAGCCACACCAATACTGGCAGTAACGGCAATATTGATACTTTCATGCACGACTGGCTGATCCGCCACAATACAACGATAACGATCAAACGCAGCAAGAATTTCACTCTCCTCGACATTAGGCAGAATAATTCCAAACTCTTCTCCACCTAAGCGCCCAACCGTGTCACCCTCTCTTAAATTCGCTTTAATCCGATTAACCACCTCAACCAAAACCGCGTCTCCGGCATCATGGCCAAAAGTGTCATTTATTACTTTGAACTTATCTAAATCAAAAATAGCGCACGCTAAACGACTGCCGTATCGACAACTAGAAGACATCTCATGCTCTAAGGTAGACTCAAAGGCACGACGATTCGCTGAGCCGGTTAAATGGTCTGTCGTCGCTAACTCATTAAGAATACGATTGGACTCCACCAAGCGGCGTCTCATGCCTGCAATTCGGTTCATCGCCAACATTTTTGCAGAAAGGACTTTTTGGCTAATTGGCTTAATAAGGTAATCGTCTCCACCAGCCAAAATGCCCTCTTCAATATCGGTATCTTCTGCACTGGCACTCAAAAATATAACAGGTAACCACTCCTGTTTTTTCTGCTCTTGTATTTCACGAATGGATTTGACTGCTTCAAACCCATTCATATAAGGCATTTGAACATCGATTAAAATAAGATCGAGCTCATTCGAATGTTCAACAAATTGTTCTATCGCCTCTTGTCCATTCGCCGCTTCTATTACCTCGTAACCCAGCTTCGATAAATGCAGCTTAAGTAATAAACGATCGGTGTTTGTGTCATCAACAATTAATACTTTCATAATCCTGCCGCTATGCGCTGAAGTTCGTTTTTAACGTTCTGGTACATCACTATTAATGCACCTAATTTAGCCTGCAATTTTGGCACGTCATCTTGACGACTCTCTAATTCAAGCTGAGCCGCCATAGACGATAAGGTCATAGCGCCTACATTTTGGCCAATCGATTTCAAACTATGCGAGAGCTGAGACACAGAAGTATAGTCAGACATGTCTCCTTTCTCGATCATCTTGTTAAAAGCATCAATAATGCTATCAGCATCACTAAAAAATGCGTCAATTAACAATAAATAATCGTCACCCAAAATCGCCTTCAAATCATTAAGCACTGACTCATCAATCACAACATTAGACTGAACATCAAAAACAGATGTCACTAGCGGTTCCTTTTTTTCTTCCGAAACAACCACTGACGACGGATCAACTGACAACCATTTATCCAACATTTCTATCAACTCTTTTTGTTTAAAGGGTTTTGGCACCAATCCATCACCGCCTGCACGAAGCACTTCTGATAGCGTTGCAGGCAGAATATCCGCGGTCAACGCTACAATCGGAACACGTTTATTATAGCCGCTTTTCTCAACCTGCCTAATTCGTCGCATTGCAGAAAGTCCATCCATAACCGGCATATGCAAATCCATAAAAATAAGATCCGGATTATGAGCCTCCCACTTTTCTATACCGATCGCCCCGTCTTCCGCTTCAAAAACGTCAAAACCTAATTTCGTTAAAATACCTCGGGCAACCGCCATATTTGCCTTCATATCTTCGACTACCAAGATAACACCTTTTCTTAAAGCACCGCCTTTGCTATCAAGCTTTTGATCTTGCTCATTATCAGACCTAGTCAACTCCCCACTAGAGAATTGTTGCCCTACGGAGCCAGAAGACAGCGCTGATATCAGGCCTTTCTTCAATGACGCGCCACCCATAGGCTTAGCAATACACACATTAATACCCGCGACAGATAACTCTTCTTGAGACAACACACCAGCTGACGATGTCATCAATAGAATAGGCTGAACCAGCGACTTACTTTCAACCCGAATCAATTCAGCCAACATCAAACCATCTAACTCAGGCATCATGTAATCTAAAACAATAATATCGTATGGCGAGCCACTGTCTATCGCCTGTTTGATATGAAACAAAGCATCAACAGGGCTAATGTCCATATCCGCATCAATTCCGCAGGATTTTAATTGATTCCTTAAGATAATTAAATTTGTCTCATTATCATCAACCACTAACGCTTTCTTACCTATCAATAAGGACTCATTGACTACGGTTTCTATTTTGGGCATCGCATGGCTTTCTGGTAAAGTAAAATGCACCGTAAAAGTCGATCCCACCCCCAATTCACTTGATAATGAGATATCACCATGCATCAACCCTATCAACTGCTTAGTAATCGCAAGCCCTAGACCCGTGCCTCCAAATTTACGTGTCGTTGAGCTGTCGGCCTGCACAAAAGCGTCAAATAAACATGACTGAGCCTCCTTAGCAACGCCAACCCCTGTATCGGTAACATTGATGGTCACTGATACGACGCCTTGCTGATTCACCACACCTTTTGTTGATACTAATACATGACCAACATTCGTAAACTTAATCGCATTACTCATTAAATTGATCAAAATTTGCTTTATACGAAAAACATCACCCACCAAAAAGCGCGGGCAATTTCCATCATACTCGATCAGTAAATCGATGCCTTTTTCTTCCGCTTTTACCATCAATAAGCGTGCAATGTCATAAATGGATTCTTCCAAATCAAAATCGACTTTCTCAATAGAAAGATGACCGGCTTCAATTTTTGAAAAATCCAACAGATCATTGATAAGGCTCAATAAGCTCTCTCCCGATTCTTTTAAAATTCGCAGTTGCTCATTTTGTTCTGAATCTAGCCTTGTGGAAGAAAGAAGCTCTGCCATCCCTAAAACACCGTTTAATGGCGTTCTAATTTCATGACTCATCGTCGCGAGAAAGTCGCTTTTGGCTTTGCTTGCGGCCATCGCTTGCTTGCTTGCTTCGCGCAAAACAACTTCCGTTTCTTTGCCTGAGGTAATATCCATATTGACCCCTATAAGACGAGAAGGCCTGCCATCCTCATCAAAGACAATAGCGGCATTAGACTTCAAATAACGATTTTGGCCATCTTGTCGTACAATTCTAAAGTCAGTATCTAAATACTGGGAAATAGAAAAGACACTCCCTTCTCTTTTTCCATTAACAACCTCTTCTTCTAGGAGAACTAAGACTTCTTCTAATCGAGCTTTATCTTCTGGAAAAGCGCACTCTTCCCAAATTTCAAATGGAGATTCACCCTCCTCTTTGCTTGAGCTATAAAGGCGGTACATCCAATCATCCCAATGAAGTGTTTGATCCGCTAAATCAAGCTCCCACACACCAATGCCTGCCGCATCGGCAGCAATAGATAGGCGTAAATTAGTATTGATCATTTTTTGCTCGACTTCTAATCGCTCACTAACATCACGAACGTGGGCAATGAACCCTCCTAAACTGCCATCAGGATTAGGAATCATATTGCCAATTGTTTCGGTATGAATAATACGACCTTGCTTATTTTTGTAACTGACTCTGTAGCGACTTAAGACACTTTCTAGGTCATCACTATAAGCACTAGCACGTTTTATGAAGTCATTTTCATTGGCGTACAACATTTTAGTACTTTTTTCCAAAACCTCATCAAGATCGTAACCAAACAATTCTGTAAAAGCAGGGTTTATCATTTTAATTTTACGGTCATCTCCTACCATGACAATGGCCTCAGGAGCATTCAAAAACAATGACTCAAAAAGCACTCTCTGCTCGTGAAACTCACTCTCTGCTTCAATTTGCTCGGTTCTATCCTGGAATGAAATAACAGCACCTTCTACATCGCCCTGCTCTGACCGCATCGCAATACAGGTATACTCACACACGAAAGAAGCATCATCTTTGCGGCCAAAATATTCGCCACGAGCTTGACTGCTTTCACCCGTTTTCAATGTTTTATGTATAGGACTTAATTCTGAAGGATAAAGAGCGCCATTCTCATCTCGATGAGAAAGTAATGAGAACAAGGTATTATTCAATAATTCGTCTAAAGAATAGCCCAATATGTTGCACGCAGCCGAGTTAGCAAAGGTAATAACACCTTCGTTATTTACACCAAATATTCCTTCATG
>CAXBGJ010000257.1:0-4654 GCA_963975045.1 uncultured Marinomonas sp.
CGTAAAGGCACATGGGCGATCAGAGAGACTTTTTTGACTGGTTTCATAGCGCGGCTCTAAATGCCTTAGCTAGGTGTTTGATCGCCTCAATGTTACGGGGTCCAGGCGTTGCTTCGACGTATTCTAGTATTGTGAATTGATTGTTCTTCACCGCAGGAATGCCGCTAAACGCTGGATTACTGCGTAAAAAATTGATTTTTTGTTGCGCGGTTACATCGCCGTAATTAACGATGACAATCACGTCAGGGGCGCGGTCGATCACCGATTCCCAGCCAATTTGAGTCCAGCTCTTTTTCACGTCATCGGTAATATTCTTGCCGCCAGCCGCTTCAATCAGTGCCGTTGGCATACCGTAACGGCCTGACGTAAACGGTTGTTCTTCGCCTGAATCGTAGACAAATACCTTGGTCGGTGATGGTAATGGTGTGAGGTGCGCTTGGAAATCTTCCAGTTCTTTTTTATAGCCCGTCACCAAGGTGTTTGCACGAGACTCAACATTAAAAATACGACCGAGATTTAGCAGGTCATTGTAGAGGTCGTTCATCGACACTTTCGGTTTATTCATAATGTGAATACAGCTTTCGGTTAGCTCGTAGACTTTGATTCCCAAAGGATCAAGTGTGTCAGGGGTAACGCCACCACCAACCCGCATGCCGTAATTCCAGCCTGCAAAATAGAAATCCGCGTCTGCGCCTAATAAGACTTCTTTACTTGGGTATTTCGGCGACAGCTCAGGCAGTTCACCAATGCCGTTACGCAGTGTTGGATCTAACGTTTTCCAGCCAGACACACCAGTGAATCCCACCATGCTGTCTTGTAGTTTAAGTGCCAACATCATTTCAGTGAGATTTACATCGTTCGACACCGTGGCTTTTGGCGCATGATCAAAGGTGACAACACGATCACAGCTTTGCACGTCAATTGGATAATGCTGATCCGTGGTTGAACTGGCTTGAAGCGCACCCGCCATCATGGTGCTCAGTAATAAGATAACGTGTTTTGCGAAGGCGCTTTTGTGACGTACGTGTGAGTGAACGTGTTGATGAGCGAGAGTCAGCATGAATCAATCCTGCTTCTTATGAAGGTAAAAAGAAAACCGTGGGCGTTGGGTCATTGGGTGTTCATCAATGACGGTTTCGACGTCAAAAACTTGCTTGATTTGTTGTTCAGTAAAAACATGGCTTGGCGGCGCGAAATCCTGCATTTGTCCTGCTTTCATTACCAGCACGCGATCCGCATAAGCAGACGCAAGGGACAAATCATGCAGAGAAACAATCACGGTACAAGGCAGGCTCGCCAGCAGCTCTAAGACTTCGAGTTGATGACGAATATCGAGATGGTTGGTTGGCTCGTCTAAAATCAGCACATCTGGACATTGCACTAAAGCGCGGGCAATCATGACGCGCTGGCGTTCACCGCCGGACAATGAATCAAAGGCGCGGTCAGCCAGAAAACCCACGTCTAAAAGCGCTAAGGCATTTTCTATGATTTGAATATCATTGGCTGAGCGTTTCCAGCTGGTCGACATTGGCGTTAGGCCAATTTCAGCCATTTCAAACACGCTTAAGCCGAATTCTGCGCCTGTGTCTTGCAATACCGTAGCGATACGCTGTGCGCACTGGCGCGCCGAAAGCGACCAAATATCCTGTCCATCAAGTAAAACTTGCCCTGACGATGGTTTGTTCACTCGATAAAGACAACGCAATAAGCTGGTTTTTCCTGAGCCATTTGGCCCGACAACCGCGACAAATTCTCCCGCCGTAATGGTGACATTAACAGGTGCCAGTAAAGGCTTGTCACGATAAGGCGACCACGCAACATTATTCAGTTGCATGCTGGCGGGCTGGCAACTGGAAAAGTAGCAAGCGTCGTCGTGTAGATGGCTATTTGATGGAGAGAGTACTTTGCTCTTCAAGGTAAAACAGATTCCGTTGATCAATAATTGTTATAATATAACATTTTAATTATTAAGTACCATCCTTCTTTGTTCTATTGAGCAGAATGGCATGACAAAAGCACTTAAATAAGCCGCAAACTATACGGAACAGGGTGGGTATGAACAAGGTATGTTAGCGGGGGAATTTTCAGCTTTTCATGTGCGAAATGCATACAAGGGCAATACCAATTTATTGTTCACTCTTTAGCTGACATGAATAAAATAATCGGTGGGCTATTGAGTCAACACAGAGCTGATGATAGTGGAAGTGGTATGAAAGTCAGAAGTATTAGTCTATTTGCGCCACTGACTCCATGACGCCTGCGTGACGGGAATAAACCAGTCAGTAAACAGGTTTGCTTCCGCACGGATTGGATTACAGAGGCTCGGGTTGAAAACGTGATTAAACGAGTGGTGTAAAAAATAAAAAGAGGTCGTAATGCTCGGAACGGTTATGTCTCCGTAATCGTATAAAAACGCTCCACGTTCTTAGTTACTTCACCCCACTGAGATGCTTTCACTCTAGCTTGGTGCTTCTCAAAGGCGGCTTTGTCGGTAAATTCTTCGTACACATTAAATCGATGCAGATGTTTTGAATCCCTTGTTACAGTGAAAACCAAACACCCCGACTCTTGATGAGTCAGGGTGATGTGATTTGGCAATTCAAGTAATACGGCGTCGAGGTCTTCCGTAGGTACGGTTATGTGTCCACTGAGGGTGATTTTAGACATTTTTTCCTCTCACGCTTTTCCTGTTGCGGTTTTTTTGAATGACAGCGACCAGTTGAATTTCACCGCGCAAACAGCGAGTAAAACCAACAATACGCCAATGCCTTGTAAACTGCTAATCGTATTCGAAAAAGCGAAATAGTCGACAAAAAGGGCGGTAACAGGGTAGATAAATGACAATAAGGCAATAAGGTTGGTAGGTAGTTTCTGGAAGCTGTCATACATAATGATATACATAAAACTGGTTAACACAGCACCAAGAATTAAGAGATCTATCCATTGGCTGGTTTGTGTCGGCAAGCTTTTAAAATCGACAAAGGGTAGCAGCATAAAAATACCCACAATGACCTGAATTAAGGCCACAAAAGTAGAAGGTATTTGGCTGACTTTTTTTGTGATTAAGGTGGTGACGGTATAAAGCAGGGCGGCGCCTAATGCGAGTAATAAACCAATAAGTGCGGAAGGTTCATTGTCTTGGGAAGCAAGGTTGGAATCCGTAGAGAAGAGCGTCCGAATTTCGTTTAAGTCTAATTCAACGATCAAGAAAAGCCCTGTAAACGCAAGCGCTAACCAAAGCAGTAAGCTTACAGACAGCTTGTCCTTGGTGAGTAACGCGCCTGCCAATACTAAAAATAATGGCTGCATGTGATACGCCACTGTGGCGATAGAAAACGGAATGTAGTGAAACGAGGCAAACAGAAATATCCAGTTTCCGACTAAAGTAATACCACCTAAGAGGATCAGCAAGATCGCGTTTCGTTGGAAAAACTCACGACGGATTAATCCTGCATAATAGGCATAACCACCTAGAAAAACCGCACCAATAACACAACGAAAGAAAATAACATTCCACACAGATTGCCCAGAACTGATAACAAAGTAACCAATGGTGCCAGACAATATCATAGCGAGAGTTAACTCAATGCTGCCTATCGTACTATTCGACTGTTTCATAAATGCGTTCCTTGTAAGATTGTTTACTAACTTACCTTATTAATCAAAGATGTTTTCTTTGTAAGGCGAGTATTCTATGGTTTATAGAATAAAGCGAAATAAGGCCTTTTGGCAGACCAATAAAAAGACAAATAACGCTAGATACTGTATTTATTGGAGGTAAAAATGAGAAATGACCTTAAAAAAGAAGATGCCCATTTGGATGGCATAGATACGCGCTTAATCGAGCTACTTTATGACAACGCCAGAACCCCTGTTACCGAACTCGCTCGTGCGGTTGGAATGACGGCACCGAGTGTGAATGAACGACTAAGGCGACTCGAAGAAAGTGGTGTGATTGCGCATTATCGTGTTGAAGTGAACCCAGCTGCATTAGGTTACGGCTTGATGGCGATTGTTCGTATGCGCCAATTACCGGGTAAAATGAAAGAACTGGAAGCGCAAATTAATTCGATTGCTGAAATAGTAGAATGCGACAAAGTCACGGGAGACGACTGTTATATTGCACGTCTTTATCTAAAGGACATCAGCGAACTTGACCCTATCTTAGACAGTATATCTGAACTGGCGGACACCAATACGGCGATTGTGAAATCCACCCCAGTGAAGCGCCGCTTGTTAGTTTAAGCGGCCGATTAAACAATTGGCCCTAATGCTTTCTTGATCACACTGGCAGCGGAGCATTCTCCAATGGCATTTGATTCTTCTTTTCCGAGCGTGAGCAATTTGCTTGTGGCTTCGTAGGAACCCAGACTGGCAGCTTTCTGAAGCCATAATACATAGCTATTTTGATCTTTTTTAAAATCAAGATAGTTATCTATATCGTCTTTGTCATTAAAGTCAGAATGGCGTTCTTTATTGAAGGCTTTTGCGACTGTAAGAGTGGCGCGACTATTGCCTAATTCCGCTGCGACAGAAGCGATTGCAATGGCCACTTTGTAATTGGTTTTCAATATTTTTCCATTCAATAAGGACTCAGACAAACTGAAAAGTGACTCTGCGTTACCTTCTTTTGATTGTTGAATGTCGTCTTTGG
>CAXBGJ010000258.1:0-4629 GCA_963975045.1 uncultured Marinomonas sp.
CCCCTGTTTTATTGTCCGAAATACTGCCTATTCGAGCGCTAAACAAGGCAACTTGCGTATTTCTGTCGCCTTGCAAAATAGGCAACAACTGACTTAACCACAACATGGGGACAATACTGTTTGCGTAAAATACCGCTTCGAGTTGTGACGCTCTAATTTCTTCTAATTTCCTTTCTGGCATGATGCTTTCATCGTGCAATATGCCATTACAGATTAAAACCTTGGTTATTCTTCCTGCCACTGGCGCAAGAATTTGGCAAACTTCGCTAATACCGGACTCTGTATTGTCGCACTCTAAATAAGTGGTTTTGGCGCTTTCAGTCGGAACATTCAACGATCGACTGACGGCAAATACGCCGAGGCAATGTGAATTTTCTTCAAGTTGTCGTATGGCGGCTTTGGCGATGGTGCTGCTCGCGCCAATAATAAGCGCATAGAATGATGACATACTAAAACTCCTAAACGTAAGAAAGAGCATTAAAGCGATATTTTATAAACCACATTGATCTTTTTGACATGACGAACAACGTGGTTTGCCGGTGACAAAAGACGAAATTTGATGGCGATAGCGAGCGAAGAAATGATAGCCAATGTCTGCGAAAAAGCGAATAAAAGGCCAGCGCAGGATCTGCATCCATTTGTGTTTCTCAACCAGTTTCCATGCCAAGCAAGTGACATCCAAGCCCTTTATTATCTGACCATTATCTAATTGACCATGCAGTAATTTATCGGCCTCGATAGGGTCTATGTAAGGGTAGTTGAGTTGGAAATTCTCGTTGTGAATATCTTCTAATTGCAGTTTTTTTTGTGTGTCTAAAGACTGCAATGTTTTCATTTCAGCTGCGCAAAGTGGGCAATGGCCATCGTAGAAAATCGTTAACATACGGTATTACTCTTAGTCAGTTGTTGAGTAGTAATACGTCGTTATCGAAGGATTAGATCAGTTTTTTGTTGGTTTAGTAATGCGGGTACAACACCAGTAAATGCAGAATAGAGGCAACGGATGTCAGACCAAAGCGTAAGGAAAAATGATAAGATTTGTCTTTGTTTAGTTGTTTTAACCAACGTACTTCAACCCAAAATACAGTAATCAAACCAAGCAGTAAAAAGGCGACAGACAGTTCTGGCGTGATGAACAGCAAGGAAACCCAAGCGGCAGTCATGATCAAATAAGCAGAGAGAAGAAGTTTTTTACCGTTATTGCTTTCTGGTTGTTGTATGACCTGCCCCCAAATGCCGCCTCCTAAAAAGCTTAAGATAATGGCGCCATAGGTCGCGAAAAGCGTAATCCCTGATTTACCAAGAAACGACTCATGCGCCAAACTTAGGTAAGTGGCAAAAATAAGAGGAAGAATGCTCAAAGTAGCTAATGTAATCACTACTGGCTTATAAGAACTCATGCTGGTACCTATTATTGTGAATAAATAGAATTATGTAAACAATACGAATTATCTAATAAAATCACCTTTAAAACAGCAACTGATGTGCTTGTTCTGTGCTAATTATAGACATAAAAGTGTAAAGTTTTTTGTCGTGCCAGATCGGCGAATCACCATTGAGCGAAATACGCGCAAAGAGTACAATGTCCGGCTATAACGATTGCTTGAACATGACGCCATATAGGTTTTATGTCCTTATTAATGAATTCTGCTTAAGGTGTGTTTAGAAATGCCAGCTAAAACAATGGATGAACTCGTCTCCCTATGTAAACGTCGTGGATTTATTTTCCAAGGCAGTGAAATCTACGGTGGTATGCAAGGCGCTTACGATTACGGTCCGCTAGGTATTGAATTAAAAAACAACCTAAAAGCCGCGTGGTGGCGTTCGATGGTTTACGAACGTGATGACGTAGAAGGTTTGGACGCAGCCATTGTCCAAAACAAACACGTTTACAAATACTCAGGTCATGAAGACACCTTCACTGACCCAATGGTCGATTGCCACGAATGTAAATCTCGTTTGCGCGCCGACCACATGAAAGACATCAAAGTCTGTGACAATTGTGGTTCGACCAATGTGACAGAGCCTCGTGATTTCAATTTGATGTTCAAAACCAACGTCGGCCCAATGGTAAACGAAGAGTCATACACGTACCTTCGTCCAGAAACCGCACAAGGTATTTTCACCAATTTCAAAAACGTCGTAGATTCTACTTCTCGCACCTTGCCTTTCGGTATTGCGCAAATTGGTAAATCTTTCCGTAACGAAATTACGCCGCGTAACTTCATCTTCCGTGTTCGTGAATTCGAACAAATGGAATTGGAATTCTTCTGCAAGCCAGGTGAAGATGAAAAATGGCATGAATTCTGGGTTGGTGCGCGTAAACAGTGGTGGTTGGATCAAGGTCTAGCAGAAGAAAACATCCAGTTTGAATACGTCACCGGTGATGACCTTTCGCATTATTCAAAATCCACTGTGGATATCCTGTACAAATTCCCACATGGTTTTGAAGAACTAGAAGGCGTAGCGAACCGTACGGATTACGACTTGGGTTCACACACCAAAGCGCAAGACGAGTTTAATATCACAGCGAAAGTGAAAAAGAACGAACACTCCACCGCTAAATTGGCGATTCGTGACCTTGAAGCGAACAAATGGGAAATTCCTTTCTGTATCGAACCTTCTGCCGGTCTTGACCGTGGTTTGCTGGCTGTGATGACAGAAGCCTACACAGAAGAAGAGCTTCCAAATGGTACCACTCGTACCGTGCTTAAATTCAAGCCACATCTAGCGCCGATCAAAGTCGCTATCATGCCGCTTAAGAAGAACAAGCCAGAGATCGTTGCCCTAGCGAAAGAATTGAAAAACAAACTTCAAAAACTGGGCTTGGGTCGTATTCTTTATGAAAACACCGGTAACGTAGGTAAAGGCTACCGTCGTCATGACGAAGTCGGAACACCGATCTGTGTCACCGTCGATTTCGATTCTATTGAAAAAGAAGGCGCACCAGTGACCGTTCGTGACCGTGACACCATGGAGCAAATCGTTGTGAATGCAGCGGATCTTCCCGCTTACGTGATCAACTACTTTATCAACCAAGACTAAAATAGTCGGTTGATAAAACGAATGTAAAATGCCGTTAAGATGAAAGTCTTAACGGCATTTTTTGTTTTGGGTATTTGGGGGTATTTGGGGTCAGATCAAAAACTACATCCCCATTTTTAGCTGTGAGCCGTTATCTATACAGGGTAGTAACAAGCAGACTGTTTTAATCTCTAGTTTCTTGATCTGACCCCAAATCCTTTTTCAAGCTACATCTTTTCTAAACTCTTTTTCCACTCCGCTAGTGCTTCAATGTGGCTGGGTTCTATGCCACAACAGCCGCCGATTATGGTGGCGCCGAGGCTGTGCCATTTTTTAGCGAAGACGAGGTATTCTTCTGGCGATAGGTCGCGGGAACCTTGTGTCGTTAGGTTCGCTTTATGGCCCTGCGATATGGGGGTAAAGCTGTTAGCGTAAGCGCCTATATCGAGTTGTCTATTGTGTTTTTCTAACAGGCTGGTGGTGTCGCGTATGGCTTGTTCCATGACTTCGGGAATGGAGCAGTTAAAGAAAATGCCGTCTACTTTATTTTTCAGGATGGCTTCTATCGCGTCGATGACGGATTCCCCAGAACGTAATCTCGCCGTTTTGCCTATTTCATCGCTCAATGTGAAGGCGTAATAACAAGGCTTGGTTGAGTCTTTCAAAACATGGGCGATGGCGTTGGCTTCTTCTATGCTGGCAATGGTTTCCGCGAGCCATAAGTCCACATAGTCATCTTGTGCTTCAAAGAGCGTTGTTAAAATATCGAGAGCTGGCTGTTTTTCGAATAAGTCTGGACGATAAGAACCAAGCGGCGGCGGCAGCGAGCCTGCAACGAGTACCGTTCGAGGTGTCTTGTTTTGGCCTTCTTTGGCATGGGATGCGGTTTCTTTTGCAATGATGGCCGCTTGTCGAGCGAGCGCAGCGCCTTGTTGTTGGTAACGTACTTCACCAAGATGAAAAGGCACACAGGCATAGCTGTTTACCGTGATGATCTCGGCACCCGCTTGAATGAAATTTTGATGTGCTTGAGTAACATAATGCGGCGCTTCTATTAACGCTTGCGCGCTCCACAGTGGTTGCGAGAAAGGCGCGCAAATGCGCTTAAGTTCACGGCCAATGCCGCCATCGAGTAGGGTTAATTTTAGTCTGGTTAAATCGCTCATTACCGTTTTTCATATACCTGAATTTAATTAGCGCCATTCAATCACAATGTCAGTTGAATGGCTATTTGGGGTCAGATCAAAAATCACATCCCCATTTTTAGCCGTGAGCCGTTATCTATACAGGGTAGTAATAAGCAGACTGTTTTAATCTCTAGTTTCTTGATCTGACCCCAAATCCCATTTAACAAGATGGAAACGGCACCATAGCCTTGCCTTTGTTATCAAACATTGCGACAGAGGTCTGTTGTTCTTTGGTGGTTATTTCTATTAAGGCGTTGGTGATTTCAGAGCCTGATACACGAATATTACCGAGCTCACTTTGTGTCAGCGTGTCATCTACATCAATGGTGAAACTGACGGAATCGTTTGCGGCGATGCTTTGAATGCTTAACGAAAGTGTCGAATCTCCGTCTTTTACTTCGCTTGCAGAAATCAGTTT
>CAXBGJ010000259.1:0-4614 GCA_963975045.1 uncultured Marinomonas sp.
ACATGGGCGGTAAATCGACCTACATGCGACAAATCGCCTTAATCACCTTATTAGCGCACACTGGTTGTTTTGTTCCCGCTGCATCCGCTTCGATCTCCGTGGTGGATCGTATATTTACTCGCATGGGGTCATCAGATGATCTTGCCGGTGGACGCTCGACCTTTATGGTTGAAATGACAGAAACCGCCAACATCTTAAATAATGCCAGCAAAGACAGCTTAGTATTAATGGATGAGGTCGGACGAGGCACCAGTACATTCGATGGGCTATCTCTGGCTTGGGCAGCGGTGGATTATCTCGCTAAAGAACTAAAATGCTACGTTCTGTTTGCAACGCATTATTTTGAACTGACAGCCTTAGCGGACCAACTCGACAATGCGGCCAACGTTCATCTAACCGCCACAGAGTACGAGGATGAAATCATCTTCCTTCATAAGGTACATGAAGGCCCTGCAAGCCAATCATATGGGCTACAAGTTGCTCAACTTGCCGGTGTACCACGCGGTGTCATAAGCCACGCCAAACAAAAACTAAAAGAACTGGAAGTGGTTACTGGCATTAATATCGAAGACACAGCACTTTATGCCAAAACAGGGTCGCGCTCGACCAAGGTACAAGAAAACAAAACAAGCTATCAGCCACAACAAGTCGACATGTTTGCCCAAGCAGAACAAAATGCATTAAAAAACGCGGTTGAAGCACTTGATTTGGATAACATGACACCACTAGAAGCGATTAATGCTCTTTACAAACTAAAATCTCAGTTGTAGTTGATATAAGCTGCTGTCGATATAAGCTAATAGCAGATAAATGTAGAGTATTCGCGATTGTTGCTTGCTGCGAAATGGCCTATACCTCTAAAATAGTGCGCAATCATTTTTATAGCTTGAAAGGAGAAGTCGAATGGCTTTCATCGTTACCGATAACTGCATTCGCTGCAAATACACCGACTGTGTTGAAGTTTGTCCTGTAGACTGCTTTTACGAAGGTCCTAATTTTTTAGTCATTAATCCAGATGAGTGTATTGACTGTGCATTATGCGAACCAGAATGCCCAGCAAATGCCATCTTCTCTGAAGACGAATTGCCGGAAGATCAAGAAGTATTCGTGGAGCTAAACAGAGACCTGTCTTTGATATGGCCCAACATTGCAGAGAAGAAAGACTCGTTGCCTGATGCGGCTCAATGGGATGGCGTGGAAGACAAACTGGAACATTTAGAACGATAAGTTGATGGGCTAAATGCAAAGGAAGCGACCAATGTGTCGCTTTTTTTATATCTGGTAGATTACCTACGCCGTAAGGCAAAAACAAAAAAGGGTGGCTTTTGGCCACCCTACATTTTGCTCACATCCTGTTAAGCAACTCTTCCGATGAGTAAAACATCACTGTTTGCTTCATCATGAAGCATCCAAACAATCCTTATTACATGGTGCCTTCCATCGAACCACGGTATCCCTTTGAACAATCCTTTGCTCTCGAACATCCAAGTTCAATCCTAAATACCTTCACTGGTATCTTATTCAGCACTCATGTGCTTTTCATCCATGAAATCCGTTTGGATAAGCTTAATTTACCAGTTTTCATTTGATATTTAAAATCGAGAAAAGCAAAAAGAAAAATGTATTTTTCTTTGTTTATCAAATAGATAGGACTAAATTACAAGAGTGCCTTGTATTTGATCACATAACAAACGGAGAAAGCCTACAGACGCGTAAGATATAGACTACAAGCACTCAAGATTCAGTGTCGATGTTAAAGCCTCATATTGTAACAAGAAACTCATCGACCCATTTAACAGCACTCAAATAGGTTATTTTCAGGTCCTCAAAGTCTTGCTGATTTTTAATAATGCGACCATTATTATAATATTCCACCAAATCTAGAGTATTACCTACCCGGCCAGAACGATGAATAATGGCATTAATAAATTCATTGGGCAGAGGCAGCTCTCCAAGAACTTCATCTAGCTTCATTCCTGTACACACATCAATCATAGACAGCATTCCAGCTAAAAAATATTTGTCTTGATTATCGTATCCTCGATTTTTAGCAAACAACTCTGCATGCTTAGCCCGCACCATAATTTGCTCAAGCAGCACGTGCCTATCGCCAACCATTTCGGACATTAGTAGTAAATTAGTCAGTGATTTAAGCTGTTCAACGCCAATCAACATAATGGCTAAACGAACGGAATCTACTGATGCAACCAGACCGGTCAAAGGAGAATTCAGATAACGCAGTAGCTTATGCACAAGCCCCGCATCTTGACTAACAATTCTCTCCAGCTCATCTACACTAAATGAGGAAGTATTCAATAATGACGACATAATTTGCAGGAGCGTCAAGCTGTTTACTTTGGAGGTTTTGCTGGTTATCACTTCCGGCCTTTCAAAAAAGTAACCTTGAAAGTATTCCACACCCAACAATCGGCAAAATTGATACTCTTCCCATGTTTCCACTTTCTCAGCGATAATCTTGACGTTGAAGCCTCTTAGCGCTTCAACTTGCTGATGAAATTTTTCATTGCCTAACGTTAGTATATCCAATTTAACGTATTCGGCCAGATCAATAAAAGGCGTTAATTTACTGTCAAAAACGAAATCATCTAATGCAATAGAGCAACCAGCTTTAACCCAATGTCGTAAAGATGACAGCAGAATGGCATCGAAGCCTGCGTCTTGCATCACTTCAATGATGAGGTTTTCTTTATGTATAGGAATCCCGTTAGGACTTAATAAATACGCCCTAGGAAAATTAACAAACGCCTTATTGGAGCCCACTAGGTTTTCTACACCAAACTCAAAAAGGCTAGCAGAAATCACTTGGGCAGTCGCGCCCACGTCATCCATTACATCCGCCTGCATGGCGATAGCATTCTTACGGTATAAAAGTTCATACCCCATAACCGAAAGACGACTATCGACAATAGGCTGTCGTGCCAAGGAAACATTAGAGTGAGCTAATAACACATTTTCGTCCATATTATTTCCGTTTAACAACGAGTACTAATAAAGCAACAGTAGCGTATTTTAATAGTGTCTCAATATTGTCTAAAAATTGCCATTGGGCATAGACAATAATCTTGGTAACATGGGTGTCATTATAAAGCAAAAAACTGTGGGGAAAATAATGCCAGTATATCGCTCCAAGACAACTACCTCCGGCCGCAATATGGCAGGAGCTCGTGCGCTGTGGCGCGCCACCGGAATGACAGATGATGATTTTCAAAAACCCATCATCGCAGTGGTCAACTCTTTCACGCAATTTGTACCCGGTCACGTTCATCTAAAAGACATGGGACAACTAGTCGCTCGTGAAATTGAAGCAGCAGGTGGCGTAGCGAAAGAGTTCAACACTATTGCAGTCGACGACGGTATCGCAATGGGTCATGACGGTATGCTGTACAGCCTGCCTTCACGTGATTTGATTGCAGACTCAGTAGAATACATGGCCAATGCACATTGCGCCGATGCCCTCGTTTGTATTTCTAACTGTGACAAAATCACACCGGGAATGCTGATGGCGGCGATGCGTCTTAACATTCCTGTTATTTTTGTTTCTGGCGGACCAATGGAAGCCGGCAAAACGAAATTGTCCGAGAACAAACTCGATCTAGTCGATGCCATGGTCATCGCAGCAGATCCGACCGCATCAGATGAGAAAGTAGCCGAGTACGAACGCTCTGCTTGTCCAACCTGTGGTTCTTGTTCTGGGATGTTCACTGCCAACTCAATGAACTGCTTAACCGAAGCACTAGGCCTCAGCTTGCCTGGTAATGGCACCACGTTAGCGACACATTCCGACCGTCGTGGTTTGTTCCTAGAAGCTGGTCGTCGTATTGTCGACATCACAAAACGTTTCTACGAAAATGATGAAGCAAATTGGGCTCCACGCGCCATTGCAAGTTTTGACGCATTTGAAAACGCCATGACGCTCGACATTGCCATGGGTGGATCAACCAATACTATTCTCCATCTATTAGCGATCGCTCTTGAAGCGGGCGTAGACTTTACAATGGAAGACATCGACAGATTGTCTCGTCGTGTTCCTCAGTTATGTAAAGTCGCACCTAACTCGCCTAAATACCATGTTGAAGACGTTCATCGGGCTGGCGGTATTTTTGGTCTATTAGGCGAGCTAGATCGCGCTGGCTTATTGCACAACCAATGTCATACGGTTCATTCCAACACGCTGGAAGAAGCCCTTGAAACATGGGATATCATGCGTTCACCAACGCCTGAAGTTATTAATTTTTATAAAGCAGGTCCAGCGGGCATTCCAACGCAAACGGCGTTTAGTCAATCCACTCGTTGGCCATCTCTAGACGGAGACCGTAAAGACGGTTGCTTCCGTTCTATTGAAAACGCTTTCTCTTTAGAAGGCGGCTTAGCCGTATTGTACGGAAACATTGCGCTAGATGGCTGTGTTGTAAAAAGCGCTGGCGTAGACGAATCTTGTTTAGTCTTTGAAGGCCCAGCCCACATTACTGAATCACAAGACGAAGCTGTTAAGAACATTCTTGAAGACAAAGTAAAAGCAGGCGAAGTGGTTATCGTGCGCTACGAAGGACCCAAAGGCGGCCCAGGCATGCAAGAAATGCTTTACCCGACCTC
>CAXBGJ010000260.1:0-4607 GCA_963975045.1 uncultured Marinomonas sp.
GTTTCAGACTCATTACAAATAATAGAAAAGGCGCCTAAGCGCCTTTTCTATTATTGTGATTAGATTATTAGCCACCAACATAACTAAGCATAACACCTGCCGCTACAGCAGAGCCGATAACACCCGCAACATTTGGCCCCATAGCGTGCATTAACAAAAAGTTTTGTTTATTCGCCTCAAGACCCACTTTATTGGCAACTCGAGCCGCCATAGGCACCGCCGATACGCCCGCCGCACCAATTAATGGATTAATTGCTTCAGTTGAAAATCTATTCATCAGTTTTGCCATCAAAATACCTGCAGCAGTACCGATAGAAAAGGCAATCAGTCCTAAACTCAAAATACCTAAGGTTTCTAAATTTAAGAAGTCCTCAGAACTTAATTTCGAGCCCACTCCTAGACCAAGGAAAACAGTCACAATATTAATCAAGGCATTTTGCGCAGTATCACTTAAGCGATCCACCACACCACACTCACGCATTAGATTGCCAAAACAAAACATACCTAAAAGAGGCGCCGCCGAAGGTAAAAACATAGCAACTAAAATAATCACCACGAGAGGAAAAACAATTTTCTCTTTCTTCGTCACTGGTCGCAGCTGTTCCATCTTAATAGAACGCTCTTCTTTAGATGTCAGAGCCCGCATAATTGGAGGCTGGATAAGAGGAACTAGCGCCATATAGGAATACGCCGCCACCGCGATAGCCCCTAACAAATCAGGAGCCAGGCGACTGGCCACAAAAATAGCCGTCGGCCCATCTGCGCCACCAATAATACCAATCGCAGCCGCGTCAGCCAGAGTGAAGTCCATTATTCCTGACGCACCCAACAGAACCGCACCAATTACCGTTGCAAAGATACCAAACTGGGCCGCTGCACCCAGCAGCAAAGTCTTAGGATTAGCCAACATAGGACCGAAATCCGTCATTGCCCCCACACCCATGAAAATAATCAAGGGAAACAAACCTGTCTCAATACCACCATGATATATATAGTATTGTAGACCACCCGGTGAGGTCATATGCCCAGCAGCATCATAAACAGGCGCCGCCATAAATCCTGCACCAGGTATATTAACCAAAACCGCACCAATCCCAATCGGCAATAGAAGTAACGGTTCAAAGCCTTTTTTTATTGCCAAATAAACCAGCAACAAACCAACGCAGATCATCACAAATTGACCGAGCTCAAGCTGATAAATACCGGTATCGTGATAAAGATTTAGTAATTTGTTTTCCATTTTTTATACTTTCCCAGACTACAAAGTAAGAAGTGACTGACCCACTTGCACAGAGTCGCCTTCTTTCACATTAATGGAACCTACCACACCAGATTTAGGCGCTGAAATCTCCGTCTCCATTTTCATGGCTTCAAGAATGATCACAGTATCACCCTCTTCAACTTGCTGACCCGGCGACACTAAGATCTTGAAAATATTACCCGCTAACGGAGAAGGAACATCCTCACCTGAGGTCGCTACAGGAGTAGCCGATTGAGCAGGTGCGCTTACAGCACTAACAGCAGGCTGAATATTACTAACATCACCACCTTCCGACACCTGAACTACAAAACGCTGGCCTGACACCTCAACCGTGTAAACACTCGCCTCAGATGCGGAAACAGCAGAAGCTGGCTTATCAACAACAATGTCTTCTAATGTTGGCACAGGCTCAAAGGCATTTGCATCACCACGATTTTGAAGGAATTTCAGACCGATTTGCGGAAACAAAGCATACGTCAACACGTCATCAATTTGATCACTCGCTAAACGAATACCCTTTTCATTTGAAAGGCCAATTAATTCTTCTGTCAACTTATCCATTTCTGGAGATAGCAAATCTGCAGGGCGGCAAGTAATCGCCTCAGCACCATCCAACACTCGAGCCTGAAGCTCCTTATTGAATTCTGCTGGTGCGGCGCCATATTCACCCTTCAAAATACCAGCCGTTTCTTTCGAGATGGATTTATATCGCTCACCCGTCAAGACATTTAACACAGCTTGAGTCCCAACAATCTGAGATGTTGGCGTAACAAGAGGAATCAAACCTAAATCTTCACGAACTTTTGGAATCTCTTTTAATACTTCATCAAACTTATCTGCAGCACCCTGCTCTTTCAGCTGACTTTCCATATTAGTCAACATACCACCAGGCACTTGAGCAATAAGAATTCGTGAATCCGTACCACGAAGAGAGCCTTCGAATTTTGCGTATTTCTTTCTCACTTCGCGAAAGTAAGCCGCAATCTCTTCCAGCAAAGCTAGATCCAAACCAGTGTCTCGATCCGTCCCTTGCAATGCAGCAACAACAGACTCAGTCGCCGTATGCCCATATGTCATCGACATAGAAGAAATGGCCGTATCAACACGATCAATTCCCGCTTCGACCGCTTTTAGAATTGTCATATCAGACAACCCAGAAGTAGCATGCGCATGCAGCTGTACTTCTAACTGCGTTTGAGCTTTAAGCAAACTTACTAACTCAAAAGCATCGTATGGTGTCAAAATGCCAGACATATCTTTAATGGCAATAGAGTCAGCCCCCATATCCTCAAGCGTCTTTGCATAATCCACCCAATTTTGGGTGGTATGCACTCGACTCTTGGTATATGAAATAGTACCTTGAGCATGTTTACCTTGTTGTTTAACGGCCTTGATTGCCGTCTCCAAGTTACGAGGATCATTCATCGCATCAAAAATACGAAAAACATCTACGCCATTAAATGCGGCTCGCTCAACAAATTTATTTACAACATCATCAGCATAATGGCGATAACCTAATAGGTTCTGGCCACGCAATAACATTTGCTGTGGTGTTTTTGGCATTACCTTCTTAAGCTCACGAATGCGCTCCCAAGGATCCTCGCCAATAAATCGAATACAGGAATCGAACGTTGCACCACCCCAAGACTCAAGCGACCAAAAGCCGACTTGATCAAGCTTTTCGGCGATAGGAAGCATATCGTCAATGCGCATACGTGTTGCAAACAAGGATTGATGAGCATCACGCAAAACGACATCGGTAATGCCTAGAGGTTGCTTAATTATTGTCATGTTCAGCCTCAAAGAAATTAAATATTAGTAAGTTAAGTATTTTTATTGCTTCTGTGCTGATGCACCGCAGCGGTAATCACCGCCGTCAACTGCGCATCCACACCAGATGAATTAGAAGCGCCAGCCGCAGGCCGTGCTACTATCTCAGGTAAAACTTCAGGGAAAAAATGATTTAACAGGCGTGACATATAGCCTGTAGCGAAAATCAAGACAACCAGAAACAGAAAAACAAACCCCATCCCCAAGACCATCAACCCCAAACCATCTTCAAATAACCCGCTCATAGCATCGATACCTTTGCTTTCAACTTGTTTGTACTGATTAGATATGCTCAGATGCACATCGAATAATATTAGTTACTATTCATTAGCTATAATTTTTACCACAAACCAGAACAGTTTCATATTTTTTTTGCATAACAGTTAGACTTATTTCGTGAACAATTCCTCAAAAGCACCCTTACTCTTGAAAAATACCAGTCCAAATAATCAAATAATACTCGCGGTCGCTCCAATGGAAGGTGTCATGGATCACACCATGCGCAAACTGCTTTCGCAAATTGGCGGCATGGATTACCTCGTATCAGAATTCGTCCGAGTCACCCAATATTCAATACCAGCACACACTTTTAAGCGCCTTATTCCTGAAAACAAAAACAAAGCAGAAACAGAACACAACCACCCCGTTCACACACAACTTCTAGGAAGCAACGCCGAGCTGATGGCTGAAAGCGCCTTCAACGCCGTTAAAGCTGGAGCGACTCATATTGACGTCAATTTTGGCTGCCCAGCAAAACGCGTAAACGGTCACGGCGGAGGCTCAGTCTTACTGCAAGCCCCAAACACTCTTTACGACATAATGCACGCCATCCGAAAAGCACTACCGATACACATTCCAGTATCGGCAAAAATACGCTTAGGGTACGAAGATGAAACATTATTGTTTGATAATGTTGCTGCGATAGAAAGTGCAGGCACAGAAAAATTGACCATACATGGCAGAACTAAAAAAGATGGCTACAAGCCACCTGCACGCTGGGAGAAAATAGGGGAGATACAAGATAAAACTGCAATGACTGTGGTAGCAAATGGCGACATCGTCGATGCAGACTCACTATTAAGATGCCAAGCTATTACAGGCTGCAACCATTTCATGATTGGCAGAGGGTCACTTAGCAACCCATTCATTTACCAAGACCTAAGAGCCGCCATTCAAGGTAACACCATAGAGAACCATCAGCGTGAATTAGTCGCGCTTTTCACGAGCTACACAAAAAGCCTACAACAAGACTATGACGAAGTGGCAACACTAGGAAGGCTAAAACAATGGTGTGGACATTTGCGTTTTGAATTTGATGCTATAAAAGAAAATCTACAAACACTAAGGCGCTGCAAAAGCGTAAGTGAACTATCGCTAGTAATAAAATCAATTACAAAAGCATAAAAAATTGAAAGACAGAAAATAAGGTAAATATATATTAGATTAGCTAGGAAGGAACTAGAAATGGTGCACCCGAGAGGATTCGAACCTCTGACCGCTCGGTTCGTAGCCGAGT
>CAXBGJ010000261.1:0-4585 GCA_963975045.1 uncultured Marinomonas sp.
GCGATGGATTCCGCTTTGCCGGCGGCTAAGTTGTAGCCCATACAGAACCAAACGTTACGGCCTTTACCTGGGTCAGAAGGAGAAAGGTGTTCACCTTTTAGGACCTTATCTATTTCTCTTAAGCGAGGGCCATCGTTCCACAGTACTTTGTAGTTTTGTGGCAAAACACTGAAAAACTCAAGTGCGTGTTTGTATTGTTCTTCTGTTGCTCTGTCTAATCCGATGATGATTTCAGACAAGTAAGGTACTTGTTGCAAATGTTTTAAAATATTAGGCATGGCGTCTGTTTCTAGTTCCGAGTACAGACAAGGTAGAATCAGGGACATAGGTCGCGTTTTTGCAAACTCACACAGTTCTGCTTCCATTTCTTCTAGCGGACGGTGCGCCAAATTATGAAGCGTCGTGATAATGCCGTTTTGATGAAAATCGCCCATGATAATTCTCCTAAATATTGTTATAAAAATAATGGCTGTTTACGTTATGTTTTTTTATGCATTACAAAATGCCTTGTTTGGTCAGCATTAAATTGATCGCTTGTGCCCAACCTTCAGGCCCATACGCGTCGCTAAGCCAAGCATCGCAGCGGTTTGGAATCTCGGGAGGCGCATGAACAGGTGAGCGAATCACCACAGGAATATCAGCTTTACTCAGCATGCCAACATCATTTTCGCCATCGCCCAAGGCCATGGTGGTAATGGCTTCGTCACTTTGTGCCTCATATACTTCTTTTAACCACAACATGGCGTTTGCCTTGTCGCAGTGTTTGCCCATTAAATGGGAAAAGCGGCCGCCTTTTTGAATTTGTACATCAAACTGTTGGAGGTAATCACGAAAGGCCGTCAGTGCGAGGTTAGAATCTGTCCATAGCATGGGTTCGGTAAACTCTCGCTGCATGGCTTGTTTGGCGTTTTCTTCACTTAAGCCTGTGATTGACATCAGTTCTTGCCACGTCATGTCGCTGAAGCGTTTAAAGGTGTAGTCGTCTTGTTTGTCGTTGGTCAGTTCGATTAATCTGTCACGTTTTGGACCAAAGGCTTTTAACCAATATTCACCGCAATCTTCTAGTGGCTCGTCTATCGTCAGCGCCAATTTTTTAGGAATATAGACGGCAGAACCATTTTCAACGATAAAAGGGTCTTGGTGATTGAGTTCTTTTCTAAGGGAGAGAAGCTCGCTGAAAGTCTTGCTGGTATTAATGATGCAAGGAATGGAAAAGGTCTTTAGCGATACTAATGCGGATTGTGCAGCTTTAAAGCTATAAGTGTGATGGTCGAGTAATGTGCCATCTAAATCTGTAAATACTAAAAGTCTAGTCATGTATATTCCATTTTTAGGTCCATCATAAAGTTGCTGGTGGACGTTAGGATTAGGCTTGCAAATCTGGTGCCAGTGCGTAAAAGTAAGCCTTTATTAGTTATAAGGTGCTCGCCTAAGGTTAACTGGGCTGTTGAACAAATTGATGACAAGTTTGCTACGGTTATATTTCATTATTTTTCTTTCTTTATTCGCCTTCGCGGCGAACTCGGTTTTATGTCGATTGGCTCTTGCTGATGGCTTAATTGACCCTGCTAATTTTACGATGTGGCGATTGCTAAGTGGCGCAGCCACGCTGGCGTTGCTGTGCGTTTTTCAATTTCTTAAAGTAAAAAACACCACGATCAAAATGGTTTGGTTAGAAGGCAGTTGGTTGTCGGCGCTTTCACTGTTTATTTATGCGATGGGCTTTTCTTATGCCTATGTCACATTGGAAACAGGCATCGGTGCCCTGATTCTTTTTGGTGCTGTTCAGCTTACGCTGATCTTATTCGCCGTGTGGGCGGGTCAGAAACTGGCTGTTTTAGAATGGTTTGGACTGCTGGTGGCGTTTGCTGGATTTGCGTATTTGGTGTTTCCAACCTTGTCATCGCCTTCTCTTGTTGGTTTCATTTTAATGACGTTAGCGGGGATCGCTTGGGGCTTATACACATGGCGTGGAAAAATCTCGTCTAAGCCACTGTTTGCGACCACATCGAACTTCATCCGAACCATACCGATGCTGTTGATTGCATTAGCCTTTATTAATACAGAAGGGCTTAAAAGTGCGAGTACAGAAGGGATTGTGTTGGCGGTGATCTCTGGCGCATTCATGTCTGGATTGGGCTACGCACTTTGGTACGCGGTGCTGCCTCACCTTAGCGCCTCGTTGGCTGCTGTGTTACAGCTTTTGGTTCCTGTGATTGCGACAATTGGGGGCGTTATTTTTGCAAACGAATCTGTCACCTTGCATTTAATATTGGCAACCTCTGGTGTATTGGGTGGCGTCTTGTTGGTGATTATGGGAAGGAAAAAAATTCAACGATAATGCTCTAATATGGTGCAGTTATGATCGAGCGCATCAAAAAAGACACAGTGATGGGTTAAAATGGACGTGTGGCTCTTGGGTAGAAACTGTCCTGCGAATCACTCAAAAAAAACGGACACCACATAGCGTGGTGTCCGTTTTTTTGTTGATTAATACTAAGGTTAAGATTTTGTCCAAGCAAACGGTTTAAACATGTCGTCTACAGGTGTTTTAGCAACATGGTTTACATAGTTGCTGATGACTTTTTGGGACAAGCCAAGAATGATTTCCAGAACCTGCTTAGGTGCATAACCTGCCGCGTAGAAAGTTTCAAGCTGTGCGTCTGTTGCGTTACCGCGTTGGCGAACCATAACAAGCGTGAAGTCATGCAATGCTTGAAGTTTTGCGGTTGGCATTGGCTCACTGTTACGTAGGGCTTCGGTTAATGCTGGGTCAACTTTCATTGAATGTGCAATGGCAGTATGGGCAGGAACACAGAAGTGACATTCGTGCTCAACGTTGATCGTTTGCCAAACAACGGTTAATTCTTCTGCGTCAAAAGACGTAGCAGTAAACGCTTGGTGCAATTGAGTGTAGGCTTTTAAAATTTCTGGAGACTCGGCCATTACAGCATAAAGACTTGGGATGGTGCCCATTTGCTTAACGGCGCCTTCAAGGATGTCTTTGCTGCCTTCTGGTGTTGTTTCTAATGTGTGAAATTTGAATTCGCTCATTGTGTTATTCCTATTTGTTAGTGGCTTATTTAAAAATTTTTCCATTCGATGGGGAGTAATTTAACTGGAAATGAACGATCGTTCAAGTTATATTTGAACAATCGCTCAATTATATTTCTTCATAAGGTTATGCCATGAGTAAAAAACCTAAATTTGATCGCGACCAAGTGGTCGCTAATGCGACCAATCTATATTGGGAAAAGGGCTATCATGCGACGTCAATGCGTAGCCTTCAGGACGCGATTGATATGAGGCCGGGCAGTATTTATGCGGAGTTTGGCAGTAAAGACGGGGTTTTTAAGGCGTCTTTAGAACATTATGCTCGGCTGAGTATAATGCAGCTTCATGGTATAAGAGAGGCGTCGGACTCACCATTGTCTGCGCTAAAGACCTTTGTGAAACAAGCTGTTATTGACACCCAAACAGCAGCGCCAAGCTGTATGTGTATGCTGGCAAAAACCGTGTCTGAATTAACCGAAGAGCAGCACGACTTGTTAAGTGTCGCCAAACAAGCGCTAAAATCCGTAGAGAATCGATTTGTAGCGTTGATTAGTGAAGCGCAACAAGCTGGGGAGGTTGGGCAAGATAAGAATGCGAGTGAACTGGCACGTTTTTTACAAATTCAGATTACGGGCTTACGCATGTACGCCAAAACAAGTGATGAGAATGTGCCATTAGAAAAGATGATCGATGATCTGTTTAACCATTACCCTTTTTAGAAAACGTCTAATAAAAGGTTGTTCGCTGTTCGTTGTTGATGGTTTAAAAAAATGGGCGCGGAGAAAATTGCGCCCATTTTGTCTACAGATAGCGTTAATTACGCTTCTGTCATGTGCTCTGACAACGCAACATACGCGGTAGTGAATGCGCCTTCTTGGAATGCACGTAAGCCCGTCGCTTTAAAGGGAATTGGCATTGGGTTGTATTGCAATATATCTTTAGATTTTGCGCCACTGAACAAGTCAACTTGAACCGTGTCAATCAACTGGATCGCCGCTTCGATTTTAAAGCCGACAGAGCCGCCAGCAAACTTGCCTTTCGTTGGTCGTTCACGAATTGCCACTTTTTTGACTTTATAGTCTTCAAACAGTTTTTTAAGCATAAATTGAAATTTACGCACGCTCTCTGTGTCGTTGGAGTTGCTCAGTGTGTGGCGTATTTGGCGACAGTCGGTGATTTGGAAAAGTCCGTCTTCTTTAGACAGAAGGCATAGAATGACTTCACTGCCTTTGATTTCGATACCGCAAGTAATCATATAAAGATCCTGAATAGGGTGGTTTCGCGCATTATCGCACAGTTAATGGCGATCTTGCAGAGTAAAAAATACTGCTTGTGTAAGTTGAAACGAGTCAGATCTAAGGCGAAAGTAATCGCTTGTGGTTTATTACACTCTTTTGATTTTGCTGACTCTTATTTTTAAGAGGGATATTGTACTATTTCAAAATAATATTTCGTTAAAATTAAAATCACAACATTTTCTACTGTTAAAGTGTGAATATAACCTTTTTACGGTGAGAGTGTTTTTTTTCAA
>CAXBGJ010000262.1:0-4577 GCA_963975045.1 uncultured Marinomonas sp.
TTGTCCCTTAGAAATCTTGTAATTTTATGACATAATATTGGCCATCTGTCGTAAGATGCTATTTCCTTTAGAAACGACGCTTTTTTGAACTTATTCGATACAAGATAAAATGCCTTTAGAAGATGGGTCAACAGCCCCAGTAAGCCCAAGCACTAAGCTTGATCGCCGTTTTTCCATTGCACCCATGATGGACTGGACGACTTCAGATTATCGAGTCTTCGCTAGAACGCTTAGCAAAAACACGCTGCTTTATACCGAGATGGTGACCACTGGCGCTTTGTTGCAAGGTAATCATCCTGAAAGATTCTTACGATACGATGAGTGCGAGCATCCTATTGCGTTACAGCTTGGTGGATCAGACGCCATTGCGTTGGGAAAATGCGCGAAAATGGCTGAACAGGCAGGCTTTGATGAAGTAAATCTAAATGTAGGTTGCCCAAGCGATCGAGTTCAAAACAGTTTGATCGGCGCCTGTTTAATGGCTCACCCAGACAAAGTGAAAGACGCTATGCGTGCAATGCAAGACGCGTGCAGCATTCCGGTGACGATCAAACACCGTATTGGTTTGGATGAGCAAGAAGAATACAGCGTGGTGCGTGATTTTGTTGGTGACATAGCCACGACAGGCATCACGACCTTTATTGTTCACGCGCGTAATGCCATTTTGCAAGGCTTGAGCCCGAAAGAGAACCGTGAAGTACCACCATTAAAATACCATTATGTGCATCAGTTGAAGAAAGATTTCCCAGACCTTGAAATCATCTTAAACGGCGGCATAAAAACCTTAGAAGAATGCCAAGAACAATTAGCACACGTAGATGGCGTTATGATTGGACGTGAGGCTTATCATAACCCTTGGATACTAAGCCAAGTGGATGAGAAGTTGTTTGGCGGTCAAGCGCTGGTTCATGATCGTTATGAAGCGTTAGACGCTTTTGTTCCGTACGTGGAGCGTAAGCTAGAAGAAGGCGAGCGATTATTGCACCTCACCCGACATATTTTGGGTATTTTTCAAGGAGAAGCTGGCGGCAAACAGTTCCGTCGTTATCTTTCTGAAAATGGTCATAAAGCCGACGCAAAGATAAATGTATTATTAGAGGCCATTGAATTGGTCAAACATCATCAACAAAAAGGATAAAGCAATGAGCAATAAGTTATCTCAACTAAAAGAGTTCACGACCATTGTGGCTGACACCGGCGATATCACGGCAATCAAAGACTTTTTACCTGAAGATGCAACCACTAACCCATCTTTGATGCTTAAAGCCGCGCAAATTCCAGAATACGCTCCTTTCCTTGACCAAGCGGTTGCTTGGGCAAAAACTCAAAGCAACGATAAAGATCAGCAAATCTTAGACGCTGGCGACATGCTTGCGGTGATTGTTGGTACTGAAATCCTGAAATATGTTCCAGGTCGCATCTCTACTGAAGTGGATGCCCGTTTGTCTTTTAATAAAGAAGCGACGTTAGCAAAAGCACGTAAACTGATCGCTCTGTATGAAGACGCTGGTGTTTCTCGTGAACGCGTTCTAATCAAAGCCGCGTCGACTTGGGAAGGCATCAAGGCCGCTGAAGAACTAGAAAAAGAAGGCATCAACTGTAACCTGACCTTGCTTTTCTCTTTTGCTCAAGCCAAAGCTTGCGCTGAAGCCGGTGTTTACCTGATTTCACCTTTTGTTGGTCGTATTCTTGATTGGTACAAAAAATCGACTGGCCAAGATTACACCGCAGAAACCGATCCAGGCGTGGTGTCTGTTACTGAGATCTACAACTACTATAAAGAGCATGGTTACAAAACCGTTGTGATGGGCGCAAGCTTCCGTAATATCGGTGAAATCGAACAACTTGCTGGCTGTGATCGTTTGACTATTAGCCCGAACCTGCTTGAAGAATTGAAAAAAGACGAAGGCAAGCTTGAGCGTAAGTTGATTCCAACCACTAATGTGAAGCCAGCGCCTGCTGCCGTTACAGAAGCGACTTTCCGTTGGGCTATGAACGAAGACGCAATGGCGACAGAGAAATTGTCTGAAGGTATTCGTAACTTTGCTGCCGATCAGCGTAAGTTAGAAGTCACTTTGGCCTCTATGCTGTAATCATGGCGACTGCGGCAAAAATTAAAAACGCGACCTAGGTCGCGTTTTTTATGCCCCTTTATTTTATGCTTGCATGCTTCTATCCTACATAAAAGCCACCATGTAACGAGCAATTGATAATGACTGAATTTGAAAAAATGATCCGTGGTGAGACTTTTAACGGGATTGACACAGACCTTCGACTGCGCAGAGAAACCGCTCGTCTAGCGTGCGCCAAATTCAATGCGCACCCAAGTAAAGGCAATTTGCGCCATATTACTCGCTTGTTTGCTGAGTTCGGCAGCGCTGTTATCGAACCCGGTTTTCAGTGTGATTATGGTTCTCAGATTCACCTGGGTAAAAACGTGTTTATTAATTTCCATTGCGTCTTTCTAGACAGCGCACCCATTCATATTGGCGATGATGTCTTGATTGGCCCAGCCGTACATCTTTATACAGTCGATCACCCAAGAGACGCGAAATTACGTGCTTCGGGGGAATGCTTCACACGGCCTATCACGATTGGCAATAATGTGTGGATTGGTGGCGGCGCCAAAATCTTACCCGGCATCAACATTGGCAATAACGCCATTATTGCCGCAAATGCCGTCGTTACTCGCCACTTAGAAGAAAATGAGCGTTACTTCGGATAATCTGCTCAATGATTTTTTTGCATAATTACGCCAAAAAACCACATTTTCATGCTTTAACGAACGTTCGCTGAACTCTTTCTACAACTGGGTAAGTAATCGGCAATTGTTAAGGAAATACCCTCTTCGCCCCTCTTGTTTCGACAATTTTCTATATACTGCACTGAAACACGCGAGAGAGGTCGCTTTATGAAAAATTGGATTCTATTTTTAGCTAGTCTTGTGGCGCTTGGTGCAAACGCCTCAGATGCCAACATTAGCAATGATTCCTTAAACATCGATCAAATTACACAGTTTAATGGTACTCCGTGGGGTATCGCCGTGCTTAATGATCAAGAAGCCATCATCACGATCAAACAAGGTGATGCCTATCGAGTCAATTTAGCTACTGGCGAAAAACAAGCACTGACCGGACTCCCTACTGTCGATAACGCCGGCCAAGGCGGTTTACTGGATGTGGCTAAGTCACCTGTATTCACCGAACAAGGATGGTTGTATTTTACCTATTCAAAACCATCGAATGAAGGCTCACGCACCACGCTCGCACGGGCTAAGTTGGTTAATAACACCCTTACTGAATGGCACGATTTGCTTATCTCAGACTCTGCCACGACGGAAACAAAACACTATGGCGGACGCATAGCTTTTGACGATCAGGACCATGTGTTTTTCTCGGTCGGTGATCGTGGCGTCAGAGAAAACGCGCAAGAACTAACCAATCACGCGGGCAGCATTATTCGCTTAAGCTTGGATGGCCAAGTGCCAGCGGACAACCCTTTTGTAACGCACGCCAACATCAGAAATGAAATCTGGAGTTACGGACACCGTAATCCTCAAGGCTTATTTTATGACACAAACAGCCATACTTTATGGTCAAACGAACATGGACCAAGAGGGGGCGACGAAATTAATCTGATTCGTCCCGGTGCTAACTATGGTTGGCCAATTGTGTCTTACGGCAAGGAATATTGGGGGCCTATTGATGTAGGCGAAGGCACAGAAAAAGAAGGTATAGACAATCCTGCTAAAGTGTTTATTCCGTCGATTGCACCCAGTAGTTTATTACGCTATCAGGGCATTTTGTTTTCCAACTGGAACGGTGACTTTCTATCGACGGCACTCGCATTAAGACATTTAAACAAGGTGAAAATTGAGGCCAACGGTGAAGTAACAGAAACGCGTTATCTTCAAAATCTAGATGAACGACTTCGTTCTATTGCTCAAGACTCAAAAGGGGCGCTCTATATTGGTACGGACTCTGGGAAGCTTTTAAGAATCACGCTGGCCACCGCCACCGCGCTTAAAAATTAAGTTAAGGCATCCTTTCATGCCCTTGACCTCACTAGAATTTACCCTTCTAGAACAACGCAATTTCGTCCGCTGTTTTTGGCTTTGTATAAACGTTGGTCAGCAATCGAATATAAGTGCTTAAAATCACCGCCGTCTTCGTTACTGCTCGACACTCCAATACTGGCGGTATAAAAAATTTCATGATCATTAAAGTGAAACGGCGTGTCGTGAATAGACTGACAAAACGACACTGCCCACGTTTTGCTTTTCGACGCAGACATCAGCACACAAAACTCTTCGCCACCTAAACGAAAAAATTGCTCACTGTCTCCCTCATGAGCTCTCAACCTTTTAGCAAAATCAACCAATACCGCGTCGCCAATGTCGTGGCCATAGTTGTCATTCACTTTTTTAAAATGATCCAAGTCGATCAATACAAACGCCAACCCCTCGCCATTTTTTTTCGCCACTTTAAACTGTTGTTCATATTTAGCGATCATATTTCGGCGATTAGCAAGGCCCGTTAAAGGATCTGTTGAAGCCACTACCGTTAAGGTTGCCAACA
>CAXBGJ010000263.1:0-4556 GCA_963975045.1 uncultured Marinomonas sp.
CGCGATTTTTATTGTCCTTTTCTTGTATTTAATCAGTGTAGTAAGTGACCCCCATGGCGACAAAAGCAACAGTTTATAAAGCATCGGTTCAAGTGTCCGATATGGACCGAAACCATTACCAAAGTTACGATCTAACCTTGGCATTACACCCTTCTGAAACCGAAGAGCGAATGATGGTTCGCTTGGCGGCGTTTGCTTTGTTAGCCGATGAAAAAGAAGGTGGTGAACAGTTAGGTTTTTCTAAGGGAATTAGCACAGAAGATGAGCCAGATCTTTGGCAGAAGAATTATTCCGATGAAATTTTACTATGGGTGGAGTTAGGTCAACCCGATGAAAAGCGTTTACGAAAAGCCTGTGGGCGTGCTCAACAAGTAGTGGTCGTGAACTACAACGACAAATCAGATATTTGGTGGGAACAAAATAAAGGCAAAAATAGTCGTTTCGATAACATGCGAGTGTTGCAGTTTTCTGAAGTTCAAGTACAAGCTTTGGCGAAAATTTGTACGCGTTCTATGCAGTTAAATGTCACGATTCAAGACAACGAAATGTGGATCTCTGGTGAATTGGGCGAATGCGCGTTAACACCAATGTGGCGAGGCGAGGCATAAGCTCGCTTCACACATTACTGTAAATTTAACCGAATCAGGCTTTATGTAAGGTGCTATGAAACAGGGCAACCGCCTTGTTATAGCATTCTAAGGCAAGAGCTGGATCGTAACGATCGCCTTCGTCTCGCATGAACGCATGTTGACCGTTAAACTCATGCCAGGTAAATAAGCGATCCGTATCGATCAATTGTTGATACACTTTTTGTCTACCTTGTGTTGAAACATGCGGGTCTTGCTTACCCCACACCATGACCAATTCTCCTTGAATGTCTTTGGTACGAGTGAAGGAGTCGTTACCTTCTTCACAAGGGATGGTGTTGGAATGAATGTCAGTTGCATACAAGCAAAAAGCCGATTGGATGCAAGGATTCAAAGCCGCTCGATATGCCAAATGACCACCTAAGCAAACGCCCATCGCACCAAATTGACCTGTGCAATACTCTTCCTGTTCAAAGTAACGAATCATCGCAACGGTGTCACTGTCGTGAGCTTCAAGCGTTTTAGCGAATTTGTCGGAATTGCCTTTGTCTTTCCCTTCGTCATCGTAGCCCAAGACGGTGCCAATAGGGTTAAGTTCATGAAAAACTTCTGGAACGATAACCACAAAACCATGCCCTGCCATTATTGCGGCTGACCGAGCAATGGGAGCCGTTTGTTGGAAGATTTCAGAATAAAAAAAGATACAAGGAAAGCGGCCTTCAGCTTGAGGGCGATAAACAGTACAGCGCATGGTGCCAGTTGGCGTGTTAATATCTTGATCGTGTCGTTGAATGATCATGGTTTTCCTTAAGCGATTCGTTATTTTCCTACATGATATTCGACCCACGTCAGATGAGCCAGTAGTAAGCCGCTTATAATGTGCTTCGGAAAGATTGATAGAACACGATATAAAGCCGACAAAAATGATAAACGAGAAGAAGACGTGCGAATTTTATTGATCAGTGCTTACGAAGCAAGCAGCCATAAGGCTTGGGCAAACACCTTAATGGACGGTCTAAGTGAGCATCGTTGGAGTTATTTGTCCTTACCTGCTCGACATTTTGCTTGGCGTATCCGAGGCAATGCCATGAGTTTTGCTTTTGATCCTAGGTTCAAGTCTACGCTGGAGCAGCCTTATGATTTGGTGATCGCCACGTCGATGACGGATTGTGTTGGTCTAAAAGCCTTTTGCCCCGATTTACAACAGATCCCTTGGTTACTGTATTTTCACGAGAACCAATTTGCCTATCCTGCTAGCGACAAACAACAAGGTTTGATCGAAATGCAAATGATGACTTTATACAGTGCTTTGGCGGCGGACTTATGTGTTTTTAATAGCCAGTTCAACAAAGACTCTTTTTTTGATGGCGCACGAGCATTGTTGAAAAAGCTGCCAGATTACGTTTCACCAGATTGGTTGATCAATACTGAACAAAAATCGCAAGTACTGCCTGTGCCACTCGATATTCAGGCTCAATCAGAAAAGTGCGGCAGTCGAACGCTGGTAGAGGTACAAACCATTAAATTGGTGTGGTCTGCGCGTTGGGAGTTTGATAAAGGGCCTGATCGATTGCTTGCCATCTTGGAGGAACTGGAACGTCGCGATGTTGCTTATGAGATTGCGATACTTGGAGAGCAGTTTCGTTCTATTCCAAAAGAATTTAATCAGATCAAAACCCAGTTTTCACATCGTATTACGCAATTTGGCTTTGCTCAAAGTAGGGTGGATTACTTGGCTTTTTTGGCGTCAGCCGACATTGTGCTGTCTACCGCGTTACATGAGTTTCAAGGTCTTTCTGTTCTTGAAGCGGTTGCACTTGGTTGTGTTCCTGTCTTGCCCAATCGACAAGTGTATCCTGAGCTATTTGGCGACGAATATTTGTATTTGAGTGACATTAAAAATAGACAAGTAGAAGCCAAAGCTGCGGTTGATCTCATTCAGCGTCTTATTGTCAATGCTCAAAAAGCCCCGCTTGTCAGTCAATATTCAGCAAAAGAGCTGCTACCACACTATGATGCTTTGATTAAGGAAATGGCTGGTTAACTTGTATGTTATGTATAGACAACCTCCTTTGATTTCCTAGTCTTCACATCTCTCTCCATGTCAACAGCAACCTATATTGTCTATATTTGTTGTGTCTTATTAGTGCATAATGCTTTATTTTGCTCTTTACTTGTGCGATTCTCGCGGTGCTGGCGTTAAAAAATAAAAACAAAACTCTATTTATCTCTATTTAAAAGCGGTGTTCATACAAATGTTTTAAATGTATATACAAGTTGGTATGTATGTTGCTTTTTACTTAGTGATTAATAACGTTCTCATAGGAAGTCGCAATATGAATGCAACAGATTCAACCCCAAAAGGTCTATCACCGTTATCGCTTCTGAAGCTGTTAGCTTATAGCTGTATCGGTATTTTCTTCTTTTTTGTCCCCATCGACATTGGCGGTAAAGAAACGATTCCACTGGATCATATCGTTTCATGGCTAAGAAAAGACTTTGCTCAAGCCGCTGAAATTTATGCTGTTTTGGCTGTTCTTGCTGGTGGCGCGTACCCCTTTGTGACGGGGAAATGGCGTGTAAGCAAAACACAAACGGTCTTGTCTATTTTTAAAGTATTGGGTGTTATCACGGCCTTGATGGCATTTTTATCGATGGGGCCTGCGTTTTTATTCGAAAAGGACATGCTGCCATTCTTGTTTAGTAAATTGGTGGTTCCAGTTGGTTTAATTGTTCCTATTGGCGCGGTGTTTCTAGCTTTCTTAATTGGCTATGGCTTATTAGAATTTGCTGGTGTGCTTTTACAGCCGATCATGAAACCGCTCTTCAAAACACCAGGTAAGTCAGCGATTGATGCAGTTGCGTCTTTTGTAGGAAGTTACTCTATCGGTTTGCTGATCACCAACCGAGTGTATAAATCGGGTCAGTATTCAGCAAAAGAAGCAGCGATTATCGCAACGGGCTTTTCCACCGTATCTGCAACCTTCATGGTGATTGTGGCGAAAACCCTTGGACTGATGGACGTTTGGAATGTGTTTTTCTGGGCTACGTTATTGATCACCTTCGTCGTGACGGCTATCACGGTGCGTTTATTTCCACTTAGCAGAATGGATGACACAGCAGAGCATCGTGAAACCGAAGTATTCGAACACTCGCGTTTTAAACAAGCCTTATTGGAAGGTTTGGAAGTGGCCAACAATGCAGATTCTATTGGCCGTAATATTCTAAAAAACCTTAAAGAAGGCATGTTAATGGCGATGAGTATTTTGCCATCTATTATGTCTGTTGGTTTGTGTGGTTTGTTGTTAGCGAAATACACACCTATTTTCGAATGGATAGGGTATTTGTTTTACCCGTTCGCTTGGATTGCTCAATTACCCGATCCAATGATGGTCGCTACAGCGTCTGCAACCGGCTTAGCAGAAATGTTTTTGCCCGCGTTAATCGCAGCAAAAAGTGTGTTTGTGGTGAAGTTCGTTGTCGGTGTCGTGTCTATCTCATCGATACTCTTTTTCTCCGCGTCGATTCCTTGTATTTTATCAACAGAGATTCCGTTGAATATTAAGCAAATGTTAATCGTTTGGTATCAACGTGTGGCGCTAACGATTTTGATCGCCTCACCTGTCGCGTTTTGGGCAGAGCAATTCGTTCAATAATAAGTAACTTACTTTAGTCGCCAAACCAAAAATAAAACACGCTGCATCTGCGTGTTTTATTTTTTGCTTCTGAGTTTTCATTGGTGTCAGTCGAAGGCTTCGCTTATCATCCCAACAATGACCTCAACACTTCAGTATAAATCCGTTTACCTTCCTGTTTTCCTAGTGCTATGGCTGGGTTTGTTTTTAGACAGCCAAATGATGGCCGATCGTCTGGAATACAGTCAATGGCTGACCAATGGGTTGGTTTTACTGTGCTTTACTTGGGTGTATTTCAAAGCCACGCAAAAAATAAAGAAGTTAATGTTGTATG
>CAXBGJ010000264.1:0-4545 GCA_963975045.1 uncultured Marinomonas sp.
AAAACAGAACCCACTAATGCAAGGTAGTCTGCACCTTCCATCGGTTGAAATTGAGTAACAATCTCTCCCTTATTTTGCCCTTCTTCAATTAAAACATCATACATAGAAGAAGTGATCACCAGCTTTCCAACATCACCCAGATCAGTTTTTCCGATTTCAATAACCAGATCATCTTTTGTATGACTAGCTATGCTATAAAGCGTTGTCATAACATCAAAATCTCCTTTGAACTGAGATGAGCCTGAATCTAAAGCAAGATAATACGATGTCGTCTTAATGGTCTCTGGAGAAATAACAGAAGTATCGCCAATGGAAAGTGACGTGATTTTACTGGTCCACAAATACGGAACACTGTAGCTATCCCAAGGCAAAAACAAATACTCCCTACTATCTCGGTAATCTTGATTAAGCTGACCAAACCCAACTTGCCCATTCTTGCTGTCAATATCTGTTAGAAATGTAACATAAGGGCGCTTTGCACTGACAATGCCCTGCTCAACCAAACTTTTGAAGAAATGAAAGGAAGCGGTTTCACTCCCCCGTTGAGGTGTTATACCTCGAAAAGGGTGACGCAAAGAAGAAAAATCAGACGGCTCATTGGTACTGGGAATCCCAATACCACCATCCCAATCAAGTTCTCTAAATTGTGTACCTTGATAAGATTCTGCTAAATACAAATCGGACGACAAGGCAACCGAGCTATTCTCCATTCGCCCTAAAGACTCAGGCGTTAATGTAAACACATCATTACCTGTCTTTACGGCCATATTCCCCCATGGCCCAAAGTTGACATCAGTCGTGCGCTGATTCACCCATGAAAAACTGGACGATATTTGATAAACAAATTGTTGATCACCATAATGATGACAGGTTTCAGGATGGCATAAGCTCGATGTCGCCCAGATAAAGTTACTGCCGGTATCAAAAGAAAACTTCAATGTTTGTGCCGAAGTACCAACACCGACAAAAGCATACCAAGGTGAAGCACCATTGTTCTGATAAGGACCTCGATCAAGAGACACAGAAAGCCCTATTTTTGATAACGACTTTTTCATATGTTCTCCAACAAAACACAGTCTATTCTCGACGTTAGCTATGAAAAATATATTACAAAACTAGCAACAAATAGAATCAAAATTTTATTAAGATCAAAAACACAACAGAGAAACCGCCTTATTCACTTATACTACCGCTTAAATTTAACCAAAGACGAAAAGCAGGCTAAATACCCTTATGTCTATTCCTATCATTAAATTCGGCTTGATTCTATTAGTATTTATGTCTGTGAATTTGGCTAACGCCAACGATCTAATTACTTTTGGGAAAGCCTGTCTGGCAAAAGAAGAGCGTTTAAACCAAGCAGAAATAAAATTAGACGCTCTGTCCCGTCGTTCCGATCAAACACAAACCAAGACAAATCAGGCATGGCTTTCTTTAAAACAGTACCAAGAAGAAAAAAAACAGTTAGAAACATCGATGACCGAATGCACAGAAACCGCACCCAATAGTGCCTATTGCCATCAAATTCGCCGTCGTTATAACGAACTAACATATCGTATTAATAGGAAAGAAGTAGAAGCGTCCGAAGAACGCTTTGATGGTGACGACTCAAAAGTTGACTATGAAATAACAAGAGCGAATTTTAACCAACGACATGAGGCTTTTCTCGCCCAATGCAGAGATTCAGATGATCATTACGCACTGCTTCAAAATCCAGACGCGTATGCGGCCGTTTGTTCAGACGATGAAGCAAAACAATCTGTCACTTGCGCTCTTTTCTAGCCATCCAGTGTATTAGGGCATTACTGAATTATGCTCTCCGTTTGCACCACATTGACCAGTTTGTCCATCTGAAAGCCTAGCTTCTCTGCTTTTGCGAACAGTCTTTGCTTTACGTCTTTTGGCATCGTAGGTGTTCTTGATAATAACCAAAAAAAATCTCGATTAGGGCCTGATACCATGGCGTACTGGTAGTCTTTTTTATCCAATTCAAAGATCACATAAGCACCATAAAATGGCCCAAAGAAAGACACTTTTAAATGCCCAACATCAGAAGAATTGACAAAATACGCTCGCCCTGTGGCTTCTCGCCATTCTTTATCGTCTGCTGAATAGCCTCTATTTGATACCGCCACACCACCATCATCTCGCATAGAATACGTGGCGGTTACATTCGACAGACCCTCCTCAAAAGCATGATCTTGCCGAGCAATTTCATACCAGGTTCCTAAATAACGCTCTAGCTGAAATTGAGTAACAGGATCAATATTTTTAGGCGCACTAGTACAACCCGCCAATAGAATCGACATAATCCAAACAACATATTTCATATGGTCATCCTTATAACTCGTTTAGGTTTCACTACTTAATACAAATGTCACAGTCTTATTGCAGTCTATTAAGATCGTTTACTCGGGAACAAACATCTTGTTTAGTAATAGATTAGTACATTCATGGCGACATGGAAGAAGCATCAGACAACAGAATAAAACCGTGTCTGTGAGTCTAAGTAGTATGACGCCAATGACCAAGGTTGACGCAAGGTTTTTGTCTTTTTCTATTGATATCTCTGTTCTGGCAGGCGGATTTTGGTGGGAAGGCAGTAAAGGTACCCAGCGAGGATTGGGAACGCAGCGTGTCGAGCCGTTAGATCTAAACCAGCCAAAGCTAGACCAACTTATCAAAGCGCTTGGACCGGCCTATGTGCGCGTTGGCGGGTCAGAAGCCGATAAAGTACATTATTTCACCAGCCTAAAACACGCTTCTACTGAGCAGCATGATGCGCTCGTTCTCACAAAAGAAATGTGGCATAACCTACACAATTTTTGCCAGCGTCATACTTTACACCTCATGTACACCATGAAGTACGGCCTATTTGAGCGACGTCAACAAGGCGCATGGCAATCGAATGAAGTGGAAGCATTACTAAAATACAGCCATGAGCACGGACAAACTATCAAGGTACTTGAGTTAGGCAACGAACTCAATGCTTACTGGGCCTTCCACGGATTCACCTCGCAACCCAGTGCCAAAAATCTCGCCAAAGACTACGACACCTTTACTCGATGCGTTCGACAATACAGTCCACACAGTAAAATTGCCGGTCCAGGCAGTGCCTTTTGGCCGAGGATCGGTGAGGCCGTCAAACCACTAAGCAATATCTCATCCACTTTTCTGGCAAGCCTAGAGGAAAAAATCGACATCGTTGACTGGCATTATTATCCCTTCCAAAGTAGCCGCTCGCCGGTTAAAACCCGCGCCGCCACAATCAATAATATTCTGTCGCCAAACTCTTTAAAGGACTATGAGAAATACTCGATGCAGCTCGATAAGTGGCGCAACCAATATCAACCAAAAGCAGAACTTTGGACCGGTGAAACAGGCTCAGCACAATGTGGCGGACAAGCCAAACTGTCTGATCGTTTTGTCTCTTGTTTCTGGTGGGCGGATCAATTAGGACGAGGGGCGAAAATCGGCCAAAAAGTCATGATAAGGCAAAGCCTAATTGGTGGAGACTATGCCCTAATCAATCGCAATACGTTAAAACCAAACCCTGATTATTGGATCAGCTGGCTATGGGGAAAGCTAATGGGTGAAGACGTTTTTTCCGTACAAAGTAACGATCCTTTTGTGCAAACTTACTGCCACAGTGCAAAAAAAGAAGGCAAATGCACGCTGCTTATCATCAATATGTCGGCCAAGCCAAAAATTATGAACTGCCAAGGGTTTGGATCAAAGAAAAAACGTTTCGAGGTCACAGCAGATTCACTCAGCTCAAAAAAAATTCGCATCAATGGCATCAAACCTAAGTTTAATAAAGGACAAGTAGCCTTAAAGGATTTCCCTAAGCTATCAAAGCTAAACCTCGTCAGCCCTTACAGTATTAATTTTTGGTGTTTTACAGTGTGAACAGGAAAATTAATAACAAAAGATAATGAAAATGATTATCAATAGTATAATTAATGCCTGCCCATCGCTATAATAGCGCGGTCTTTTTGGTCTACAGGGTTTAGTCATGGTTAATAATATTCCGATATTTGGTCGATTCTTAGCGCTCTTCATTTTTTGTTTTTTTCTGGCGGCCTGCGATCAAACGTCAACACAAACGTCTTTATTAAAGATAGGTCAGGTCGAGAAAAGCAGCTCTGGATGGCCCAGAAGCATCATGACTCGTGAAGGTTTGCTCACTCTAGATAAACAACCAAGCAGGATTGTTTCCACCAGCGTGACCTTGTCTGGCACATTACTCGCAATCAATGCACCACTTGTTGCTTCTGGCGCGACCATGGCGAACACCAGCGTCGCGGCAGAACAAGGCTTCATGCGTCAATGGGCAAACGTGGCGGAAGAACGAGGCGTTATCCCGCTTTATCAAACAGAGCCCAATGCTGAAGCCATTATCAAAGCGAATCCAGACCTGATCATTATCTCTGCGACGGGTGGCGATTCAGCACTAAAACTCTACGATCAGCTAAAAAACATAGCCCCCATTCTGGTCATTGGCTATGACGACAAAAGTTGGATTCAACTGGCTGATATTTTGGG
>CAXBGJ010000265.1:0-4518 GCA_963975045.1 uncultured Marinomonas sp.
ATGATTGACTCTGGTACACGAACACTCGTATCAGACGATAACAACGGCTTATGGATTGCTGGCGCTAGAGGTGGAATCACGTATCACCAAGATAACCAATGGCAGCCTCAACTTACGGCTCAGGGTATGGTAAATCATTTACTCAAAGACAGCGCTGGTGATACTTGGGTTGCCGTTGAAGGGCTAGGTGTCTTTTATCGACCTAAGCCAAGTGTTGGTGTTGGTTCTACTGAAGAAATTTGGGTATTACAAAACCTGAGCGCTTATCGACTACTTGAAGACTCTAAGGGGCGAATTTGGGCGGCAACAGACAAAGGTTTATTTCAGCTAAATGGACAAAATCAACAGGACGTATTAACACCATATAGCCTGTCAAATTTACATGTTTATTCTATTCTAGAAATTCACGACAAAAGCTTATTGGTGGCTACCAATCGCGGTGCTTACATAATAAAAGATAACCAAACCACCCTCCTACACCCAAATTTAGCGGGTGAAGCCATTACGACACTAATGCAAGATAGCGACAATAATCTATGGTTAGGTACTATTAACAAAGGTGTTTTGAGGTTTAGTAAAAACCACATCGAAACCTTAAATACTCAGTCAGGCTTGCCAAATAATAGAGTACTGTCGATATTGCAAGATTTGGAAGGCAGCATCTGGATTGGTACCAACGGCGGTTTAATGCGACTGCGTAAGGCGCCTTTTACAACTTGGACAAAAGAACGCAACTTAGTCGGCAATTATATCCGCAGTGTTATCGACGTTGATTCTGAGTCAGTATTGGTTGGTTCAAGTGAAGGGCTTAGCCTTATTTCTCATAACGCGGTCCTTAATGCACGCCTCAATTCTGGTCACCCTGTTTCCGTTCTTAGTTTTGCCAAGCGCCGTGAAGGCGGTATTTGGGTTGGTACTTATCTTAACGGTCTAATGCTGTGGGAAGACAGGCGATTAATCCATCATCTTAATCACGACGATGGATTACCCGGTGATGAAGTAAGAAGCATTTTAGAAGACAGTCATAATAACTTATGGATTGGCACGACGAAGGGGCTCGTTCGTCGGGACGCCTCTGGACAACAACGTATTTTTACTCGTGACGATGGCTTACCCAGCAATTACATTATGGCGTTAACAGAAGATGATCGAGGCCAAATTTGGGTTGGAACCGGAGTCGGCGTTGCCAAATTAACCTCGAATGGCTTTGAAATTGTCCCTATTAATAGCCAAGAAGGCGCAGAGTATGCTTTTGGTTTCTGGGTCGAACCCGGTTATGTTTGGATCGCCACAGATCGGGGCTTAATACGCTATCGTCAACAAGATGGTCAATTAGGTTTAGTAGGACGCCACGCTGGACTGCCTATTGATAAACTATTTCAAGTCATTTACGACGGGACAAATGGCCTTTGGTTAACCAGCAATCGAGGTATATGGCGAGTCGATTACCATGCCGCCCATGCGGTGGCAGATGGACGTCAGAACAAGATCGCCTTTGAGCATTTTTCAGAAAGTGATGGTTTGGCGAGTGCTCAAGCGAATGGCGGCTCTAACCCTGCTGCTGTTGCGATGGACAATGGCAAATTATGGTTTGCCACCGCCAAAGGGGTTGCCATGATAAATAGCTCGGTTATATCGCAAAAAAATACCGCTCATTTACCGATTACGATTGAATCAATCTCTGTCGATGGCCATGACCTACCTGCGAACAAAAACAACGTTTTACCGGCGGGCACCAACCGAGTGGTGTTCAACTATGCTGGGCTAGGGTACGTTATGTCATCCCGTATTGAGTATCGAACTCGACTGGTTGGCTTTGAAGAGGTTTGGGCTTCTAGAGGGAAAAATACCATCGCCGAATACACCAACTTGGCACCGGGCCAATACCAGTTTCTCGTCAGCGCTCGCTACCCTTACAGCGACTGGAATAATGCCGATCAAATTTATGAGATTACTATTTTACCCCATTTCTGGCAGCGTTTAGAGCTGCAGGTTAGCGTGGCATTATTGATACTAATGATTTTAGCTGGCAGCCTACGTTGGCGTTTACAACAACTGCAAAAAAATGAATTAAGGCTAAAAGCGCTCGTCGAAAAACAAACGTATGATTTACGCCGACAATCGGAAGATTTCCAACGTCAAGCGAATGAAGATGAATTAACCGGTCTACCAAACCGACGCGCTTTTGATCTTTGGCTAAGCAAGGGCTTTATGCATGCTAAGCAGCAACAGACCTCACTCATCTTGGTTATTATGGACATCGATTACTTTAAGAAAATCAATGATCATTATTCCCACCTTATTGGGGACCAAGCGATAAAATCTTTAGCCGGGCAATTGCAACTTATCGCCAGCAATCAGGTACATGTGGCTCGTTGGGGCGGTGAAGAATTCACATTAGTGATTGAAGGCGCAGACGATATTGATATTGCAGCTTACTGTGACAATATTCGCCAGTCCATTGAAACATTCGACTATAGCAATATCGCTACCGACTTCAAGATGACGGTCAGTATGGGCGTCGCATTTGCTCATGATGTAAAAAATTATGAAGACTTACTTCGACTCGCTGACCAAGCGTTATATCGAGCCAAAAAGCAGGGACGTAATCGAGTCGAAATTTGGCAGCAATAACCACCAACTAATACAAAGCATAAAGCCGAAATGTCATTTTAAAATGATGTCTCGGCTTTTTATTTTTTACTTATCAAAGCGTCCCATTATATTGGACCAGCACAGGTGGTACGCCACAAAATGTGGCCGAAGTGATTAGCTTCCTATTGTCAGATAAAGCCAATTGGGTAACTGGCGCAACGTGGGATGTAGACGGCGGAGTCATGGCGGGACGCAACTAATCCCCTCCTCTATTTTTTAATCATAAAAAGGCCATCAGCTTACTGATGGCCTCATCACGCTAATTTTGTACCAATTTAGATAAGTCAGTAGTCAATCTTATATATATTGAAACAATGATTATGATGCAAGATTGGAATAGCCAGCGTGATTCACTTTTAGTTTAAGCGGGCGATTATGCCAAGCAAACACCTGAGGTATTGCGAGGGCTAATGACTGTTGAAGACGCCACTGTAAAAATCAACCAGCTAGAGCCAAAAATAAAACCTCTTTTAAAGGTTGCTGGGTACATTTTCCGGCAGCAAAATACCCCGTATTCATTGCAGATAAGCAAGGTTCTACCTAGTATTAAAAGACGAGCCAGTTAGGCATCACATTAATGGAGAGCACATCATCAATACAGCACGCATTGCCATCGTGGGTGGAGGTTTAAGCGGACTCTACGCCGCGTACTTACTAGAAAAAAAAGGCATTGATTATGTACTGCTGGAAGCGCGACATAGGATTGGAGGTCGTATTCAGTCTGTTGCGTCTAACGGCGACCAGCCGTTATTGGGTATGAAAGCCTCGGTCGATCGTTTTGATCTCGGCCCATCTTGGTTTTGGCCTGACTTTCAACAACAGCTTAGTCGATTGCTTGAAGAACTCGAACTTGAGCGTTTTGCTCAATTTGAAGACGGCGACATGATGGTTGAGCGATCAGCGAATGAAGCACCGATACGCACTCGAAGCTACGTTAACTCGCCCACGTCAATGCGGTTACTCGGTGGCATGAGTGCATTGACCGACGCCCTTTATCAGCGTTTGGATCCCAAACGGGTTTTAATGGGCCATAAGGTTCGTCAACTACGAAAAACAGAGCAGGCTATTGAACTGAATATTGAACTGAATTCTGAACTGGATTTTGAAGCGAATAATCAAGACGATAGCAAAGAAACGACATGGAGAGCATCGCATGTGCTATTGGCCATGCCGCCACGTTTAGTTGAACACAACCTAGAATTTATTCCTGCGTTACCGCAAGATTTGCTAAAACAATGGCGCACAACAGCAACGTGGATGGCACCTCATGCTAAATATTTTGCCGTATACGATACGTCATTTTGGCGTGAACAAGGCCTTTCAGGATCTGCCAACAGCGCCCGTGGCCCACTCACTGAAATCCATGATGCTACAGCCCCCAGCGGCCATGCAGCATTATTTGGCTTCTTTGGGGTTCCGCCCCATGTGCGTCAAAGTGTGACAGAGGAGGAACTGAAACGGCATTGTCGTGCGCAATTAGTTCGATTGTTTGGCGTTCAGGCAGAAACGCCAGTGGCCGATTTTTTTAAGGATTGGTCACAAGACCCATTCACCGCAACCACTATTGATTCAAAAAGTGACGGTCAACACGCAACGACACCGCCCTCTAAAGCCACGACAGGGCTTTGGCAAGATCATCTCGTTGGCATTGCCAGTGAATGGTCTCGCCAGTTTCCGGGTTATGTAGCTGGCGCCATTGAAGCTGCAAGCCTAGGCGTACAAGCACTACCAGAAGAGATAACAAAATGACTGACCGCACGATAGCGGCTAAGTAAGCCGCTGAGCACAGCGATAGGTTTATAAATAGGCTCCATACCAGAACTCCTTTTGTATACTGGAGTTAATTTAGCCGATTATGGCTAA
>CAXBGJ010000266.1:0-4512 GCA_963975045.1 uncultured Marinomonas sp.
AATCGGTTGAATGGGGGTTGAATAATAGCCCTGAAGGGCGCAACAAAAACTACACTCATTGCGTATTTATGACGTTTACCGATGAAGCGGCTCGAGATTACTACCTTCCCCACCCAGAACATGAGGTGCTAAAAGCACAGTTAGGGCCCATTTTAGAAGACATTATCGTCTTTGATTACGTCCTATAAATCAGCGTAATAACGGTGAATGCTAGGCAATAAAAAACCCACCTTAGTCATCGCTAAGGTGGGTTTTTTGATCGTCTATATTTTGAAAAATTTATTTATTAAGTTGAGCAAGTAATTTTTCAGCGACTAGCTCTGAACTTGCTGGGTTTTGCCCAGTGATCATCAGGCCATCTTGAACCGCGAAAGCCGTCCAGTCAGCGGTGTTTTTGTAATCCGCTCCGCGTTTTTTCATTTCATCTTCAAGCAAGAAAGGCACAACGTCGGTCAGTTGCACAGCGGCTTCTTCGCTGTTAGTGAAACCTGTGACTGTTTTGCCTTTGATGAAATACTCGCCGCTAGCGTCTTTAATATTTAGAAAAGCGCTCGGTGCGTGACAAACAGAGGAAATTGGCTTGTTGGCTTGTAAAAAGCTTTCGATCAAGGCAATAGAGTCAGTATTGTCGGTAAGATCCCAAAGTGGGCCATGGCCGCCAGGATAGAAAATCGCATCGAAATCATCTTGCTTCATATCGCTAAGTAACTGCGTGTTGGCAATAATATCTTGTGCTGCTTGGTCTTCATAAAAGCGTGTAGTGGCACCGGTTTGTGCATCTGGCGCTTCGCTATTTGGGTCGATAGGTGCTTGTCCCCCTTTAGGTGTTGCTACTGTCACTTCGGCACCAGCATCGATGAACGCGTAATAAGGCGCAGCAAACTCTTCTACCCAAAAACCTGTTTTATGACCGGTATCGCCTAAATCTGAATGTGATGTTAGAACAACTAGAATTTTCTTCGTGCTCATGAGGAACCCCTAAAAATAATGATTTAATGAATGTATTAACTTGTGATTAGTCTATCTAACTAATCGAATGAAGGTAATGGGGTGGTTTTTGACTTCATTGGTTTAATAATTGATACAATGGGTGATGTTATTTCCTTTGACTAAATAGAGTGAGGAGGCGTCATGGAAGTCTCGTTTGAGCAGTTAAAAAGCATGGTGGTGTTTTCCCAAGTAGTCGATCAAGGCAGTTTAACGGCCGCCGCTAAAGCTATGGGGATTTCTCGTGGCGTGGTGAGTTATCACTTAAAAAAATTAGAAGAGCAATTGGGTGTGAAATTACTCAATCGCACGACGCGGTCTTTGTCTCTGACAGAAACAGGAGAGGCGTATTACCAGCGCTGCCGAACCATTGCTTATCAAGCTCATGAAGCAAATCTACAAATTGAAAAAGCCAAACAAGAACCTGTCGGTAAACTGAAAATCACCTGTCCGGTGAATCTAGGGCTGCAAGTGATTGTGCCAGCGCTGAATGAATTTCGTCGGCTTTATCCTTTGATAGAGCTGAATGTGTCATTGAGTGATGACGTGGTCAATATTATTAAAGAGGGGGTCGACCTTGCTATTCGTGGTGCGCCATTATTAGATTCAGGCTTGCAAGCGAGTAAATTAACCAGCTTTGAAACCTGCCTTTGTGGTTCGCCTGAGTATTTTCGCCGTCGTGGTCGACCAACTCAACCTGAAGAATTGTATGAACACGATTGGGTTGTGTACACGCCAGCGGCGAATACCGTGCATCTAAGTCAGGGAACTCGCTCTTATAGCTTGTCTGTTCATGGCGCGGTGAGTACTAATAATGCAGCGGCGAGAACGATATTTTTAGAAGGCGGTAATGGCATCGGTCGAATTCCTATGTATGACGCGTTGCCGCGTATTAATCAAGGTCGCTTAGAGCGTATTCTGCCTGATTATCAATGCACCGGAATCGATGTTTATGCGGTTTTTCCTCCAGGAACGGCAGGGTCAAAAAAACTGCGTTTACTGTTGGATTTTCTAAAAGCCTCGTTTACTCGTTTATGATTGGTGTTGTCTTAACACTAGCTGTATGAGCTTTGTTATTTACTGTGATGTTTACTAGTAAAACTGTGCAGTATTGGGATCTTATTTATTTTTTTCGTTACCATGTGAGCAATAGAAGGAATTGAGTTAGACGTTAGTAATGGATTATGTACTCTTAACGGTAGGGGCAAAATGTGCTCATTAAACATAAATTAATTTTAAACACGGTTTTACTCGTTGTGGCTCTAGTCGCTATGTTAGGACTTTTTTACAATACACAAACCAACCTTGAAAAGCTCAATTCCGCAAAGAACCTTGTCGTACACCAACAAGTAAATATGCTCACCTTGCGCCGTCACGAAAAAGATTTTTTGGCGCGTCTTGACCTGTCTTACGAAGCAGAATTCAATGAAATTATGAACTCTTTGTTTAAGGACCAGATTCGCCTTGAGAATGTAATGGATGCCTATTCCATTGATACGAATATATTGCTTGAGCTTACTCAGGATTTTAAAGAGTACCAGGCTAATTTTTTGTCAGTTGTAACGGCGTCTCAAAAGCTTGGGCTAACGCCAGAGACGGGCCTGCAAGGAGAGCTTCGTAGTGCTGTCCATAATATCGAAAGTGAATTATCTGCATTAAATCAAGATGTTCTGCTTGTCAGTATGTTGCAATTACGCCGACATGAAAAAGATTTTATGCTGCGCAGTAATCCCAAATACATTGTTTCGTTTAATAAAACGTTAGATCAATTGGAACGTACATTAGTCAAGGCTTCACTTCCTTCCGATAAAACTCAATTGTTATCCTCTCTTACGGAACAATATCGTAAAAGCTTTAACCAATATTCGGATGGCAAAAAAGCGTTAGGTTTAACCAGTAAGCAAGGCAAATTACTGTCCATGCGAACGTCTATTCATAAAACCGAAATGGCACTTGATGCCTTGGAAGTTCAGTTAACTCAAGCCATTCATTTGAAAGCCTCATTTTCGATGATGCTGACAGAAATTCTGTGCGGCATTATTATTGTTGTTGGGGTGTTTTTTGCTTGGATCATAAATCGTACGATTAATTCGGCTTTGAGTACGATTCAAACAACGATGCGAGAAATACAGACGACGCATAATATTGGTTTGCGTATTGCCTTACCGGCGAAAGACGAAATTGGTTTTGTTGCATCGAGTATCAACGACATGTTGGCAGATTTTAGTCGTGTGATTGCCAATGCAAATCAAACCGTAAAAGAGATGAATACGACGACCATGCAATTGTCACAAAACGCCGCGAGAACATCAGACGATACTCAGAAGCAACGGACTGAAACTGACATGGTCGCTGTGTCTGTAACAGAGATGGTGGGCACGGTTGAAGATATTTCTCGTAGTATGGAAATGGCGGCGTCTAAGGCTTTTTCAACACAAGAAAATGCACGCGAAGGTCAGTCTAAAGTGAGTTCGGCAATTGACCGCATTCGTCAACTTTCAGACAGGCTTGAAGGCTCTGTTGAGACAGTCGGTGCGTTAGTAAAAGAAAGTGAGAGTATTGGTAGTGTTTTGAGTGTGATTCAAGGCATTGCTGAACAGACAAATTTACTCGCACTTAATGCTGCAATTGAGGCGGCGAGAGCCGGTGAACAGGGACGTGGCTTTGCGGTAGTGGCCGATGAAGTACGCGCACTTGCAAGCCGAACGCACTCGGCGACAGAAGAAATATCTGAGATTATAGTTACCCTGCAAGATCGTACGAAAGGTATTGTATCTTTGATGGAAGATTGTCGTCAGGACGGTATTTTAAGCCGAGATGAAGCGACTATTACGGGAACGGTTTTAGACCAAATACTCCTTGATGTGGAAGAGATTTCAGCCATGGCGGGGTCTGTATCAACCGCCATTGAGCAGCAGACAATTGCAGCCAATGAAATCAGCAAAAATGTGGATACCATACGAGAAATTACCGAAGATACATCTGCTTCTGTGGCGTTGAACTCTAAGGCAAGTCAGGCGATTGCAGATCAAGCCGAGTCCTTAAATAGAAGCATCTCTGTTTTTAAAGTGTGATGCCAGTATGGTTTATGATTTTTGAAAACAAAATCATAAAAGACAATCATCATGAATCCTATCTGACGCAGTTCTACTCTAGCTATTAGGGCTGCGTTCCCGTTATGATGCAGATGACATCACTTGATAGAATTTAGGGGAATCTTATGTTATATCGATTGGCATTAAGCGTGTTGCTTGTTTTTTTTGTAACCACTTCGATGGCAGCAAAGGAAGAAAGCAAGGAGACAAGAACACTCACACAAACAGTTTTTGAATTAGAGCGAAGTCTGGCTATTTTACAGTTATCCACTGCGTCTTTAGGCGATTATCAATCCCTTGATAAAAAAATAGCGCAGGTTAAATCTCTAGAAAATCGCGTAAATTTTCTTGGCAACCTCACTTTTTTATTGTGTATGGCGCTCGTTGTTTTCTTTTTTCAACTGCGTAAGCAAAATAAGCGACTATTAGA
>CAXBGJ010000267.1:0-4483 GCA_963975045.1 uncultured Marinomonas sp.
CAGTAGTCATAAACTAGTGCCCATCTGGTGGGCAGATACGAACTCCCGCATGACTGAACGGCACGTCTTTCGAGATATTCAAACGAATCAGAATTGGCGTCAGAGCTTCGATACAACGGGCACTTTCTGCTAAGCCTGCGTTATAAGCTTTGGTGCCCATTTTTTCGATCAATGCCATCACTTGCTTCTTCGCATTTAGGTCATTGCCGCACACCAAGATGTCGCAATTAATGGGACGAGAAAGGTCGTTCAAGGTAATCGCCGACACGTTATGCAACGCACCCACGACAGGTATAGCATCGCCCAATAACAACTGAGCCGATTCCGTTACCGAACCTGCTTCTGGCATGACCACAGCTTTCGGATTACCCGGTGCCAAGGGCACGACAATGTCGACCAAGACTTTACCGACCAGTAAAGGCGCAAGCTTAGTCAATGTTGCATCGTGACCGGCATAAGGAACCGATAAGATGACAAGACTCTCTGCGGCGTTGGTCGCGTCTTCCATCGACATACCAGTAATGTCTGCCTGACAATCCAATTCTGCCAAGGTACTCACCAATTGCAGCGCGGCTTCTTGTGCTTTCGCCGGATCACGAGAACCCAACACCACACTCACGCCAGCTTGCGCCAAACGCAGTGCAAGACCTTTGCCTTGTGGGCCGGTTCCGCCAATGATGGCGACTTTATTTGTAGCGTCATTCATAGTTTTTTCACCATTTTTCCCATTGATTCAGTCATTGCTGTTTTGATCGCTTTTTTCATCATTGCTTTCATCGAAAGAGATCCTCATTGTGAGCACGAATAAGATCGCGGCTAGAGCTGTCTGTTTTTGGCCAAGATAAGCCACGGAAAATAATCACCGGAGATTTAGCGCTTTTCTCCATCAATAAACCCGACGCAGCGGCGAGCTCGTCGGCGAACGCAGGCGCGGTCACACTCAAAGGTCGTCCAAAAGCGTCTTCTTCGCCCAACATATGCATCACCCCCGGCACATTGGCTAAGCCAATCGCTACGTTGGTTTGCCCCAGTCGCCAAGGACGGCCAAAGGTATCGCTGATCACCACTCCTAACTCACAGTCAAAGTGCTTTTCTAAGACGAGGCAAAGTTCACGCGCACTTTTGTCAGGGTCTTCGGGTAATAAAATAAGCTGTCCTGGATGATCCGCATTGGATTCATCCACCGCCGCATTGGCGCAGATGTAACCGTTTTTATGCTCGGCGATCAGCACGCCTTCTTCTTGATCAGGTCGTTTCATCGCGCGAACAATGCGATTAGACTGAGATAAAATGACTTCCACTTTACGTGGGTCTTTATTAACGGTTTTTGCCAGTTCGATCGCTTCTTTACTGGGTGTGATCTCGTCTAAATAGGCGCAAGCCCCTTCGCTTTTAGAAACCACTTTGTGCGCAATCACCAAAACATCACCTTCCATAAGGGTTTGGTTTTGCGTGATTAAGGTGTCAATAATGCTTTTCGCTAAATCATCGCCCGCTTGAAAATCCGGCAATCCCATTAGACGAAACATGCTCATAGAATCAGGCATAATGATGCTCCTTAATGGGTAATAGAGAAGGTTCTTTCCATGCTTTAAAGCGCTTAGGTTGACGTATCACCGCCATTTGAAGGTCTTCGCTGTGATCAATATCCAAGGCAAGGTTGTCGAAATGTAAACTGCGACAAACCAAACGATTATTCAGTGCATTGGCTTTGTGGGCCGACGCCGATTCATAACCGTATTGAAAATCGATGGCATCAGGTGGCGAGGTCAACAATGCATTCGTGCCTCCGTCTTTGGCCACTGCAATCACCACTTGCGCTTCATTAATCGCGGCGATTAACGAGGAAATCTCTTGATAATCTAATACTGCAATATCACTGGGAATAATAAGTTGACTGTCGTATCCAGATTGTTTTACCCAATCACAAGCAAAATCCAGCGCGCCGTTTAACCCTTTCGATCCGTCATCAAACAAAGTATTTGTTTCATAGGATTGAGCAAGACTAAGCACATCAAGCGATTCGCTCACCACCAGCACATCCAGCATTGGAAAGTGACGCTTAAAAAATGCCAAGGTGTTTTGAAACAAGGTCAAAGACAGACTTTCGCGCGACGAATCCGACAAACTCCCGACCAAACGTTGTTTAGAACGCGTTGGTGATTTCATTGGAATCACCACACAAAGCTTATCGATCAGATGATGGACATTGGGATGATTAGAGCTCGAATGCGGCATCATTAGGCGGCCCTCTGTTTCTGAGAAGCTAAGGCAAATTCAACTACACGAGACATTAAGTCTGTTTTTTCCTCTGGGGTTTTCATCAGCGTCGGCGTCACTAACACATCCACCCCTTGTTCTTTCAACCATGTTGTATCTTGCTGATCTTCTTCGTCGATCACCATGGCGTTCAGAAAAGTGTAATAACAGCTATAAATTCCTTTCGAATCGACACTTTTACCCGCGCTTTCAAGCATTTTATCCGCAGGTCCTTTCACCGTTTTGCCGCCAATTAATGGCGATACGGCGATGACATAAGCACCGCTGTGCTCAATCGCTTGTTGAATTTCAGGCACGGCGAGAATGGCGCCGATGCTCACGATTGGATTACTCGGCGCGATAATAATCACGTCACTATTGGCAATTTGATCCAAGGCGGCTTGAGTCGGTCTGGCGCTTTCAATACCTTGATACTCGATGTCGATCACGTCCAACTGACAATGCTCGCGCACAAAGAACTCTTGGAACGACAACCAACCTTTTGACGTCTTTACTCGAGTTTTCACCACATCGTCGGTTGGCAACAAAATCGGCAGAGTCACACCGTGTCGCTTTGCTAAACGTTGAGTTATCTCGCTGGCACTGACACCTTGATGCTTTAGATTGGTACGATAAATGTGCGTGGCTAAATCCAAGTCGCCTAAGGTCATCCAAGTGTCTTGCCCTAAGGCATTTAGCTCACTTAAGACTTGATGCGTTTCGTGTTTTCGACCCCAACCTTGTTGTCTATCAATCTGATCACCTAGAGAGTAAATCAGCGTATCAATATCCGGTGAGACCCAAAGTCCATGAAATTCGTCATCATCGGCAATGTTGCCAATGATCTTAGTCGAGTCAGCATAATGGCTTTTGGCCAAGCCTTCGGCGGCTTTTGCACCGCCTACGCCACCGGCCAATAAAGTGATGTTTAACGCAGTCATTACGCCACTCCTCGAATCGCAATGCGGTCCGTTAATGGTGTTTTTTCACTGTTTTCTTCAACAACGTAGGTTCTCACCACCTCATATTTTGTACTACGTTGCACCGCGTTCAGACCTGCGGCTTGAATGTTTGCCACCATGTCTTCAGGAAACACTTCTTGGCCGTGAGTCGCACCGGCAGCACGAGAAATACTTTCGTTCATCAAGGTGCCGCCCAGATCATTCGCGCCTGAGCGCAGCATTCTGGTTGCTACTTCTGGGCCCATTTTCACCCAAGAGGCTTGAATGTTATCGATGTGACCTTGCAACATAAGTCGCGCAATGGCGTGCATTTTGAAATGCTCATCTGGCGTCGGTCCAGGGCGAACCTTGTCTGGGTTATCGTTATACAAACGCGTTTCATAATGAATAAAACCCAGTGGTACGAACTCGGTAAAGCCACCAGTTTCTTTTTGAATATCACGCAATAACGCAAGATGATTTGCCCAATGAATCGGCTGATCCACGTGGCCGTACATGATGGTAGATGTTGTCGGCACACCCACTGAGTGCGCGGCTTTAATGATTCGCACCCATTCTTCTGTGGTGAGTTTATTCTTGGTCAATTGTTTGCGAACTTCGGTGTCCAGAATTTCTGCCGCAGTGCCCGGCATAGAACCCAAACCCAGCGTTTTTAATTCAGTCAAAAACGCTTCTGGCTCAAGGCGACCTTTTTTACAGCCGTACCAGATTTCGAAGGGTGAGAAGGCGTGAATGTGAATCTCTGGTACGCGTTTTTTCACCGCGATAATTAATTCTCGGTAATAATCCGCGCCTATGTCTGGGTGTAATCCGCCTTGAATACACACCTCTGTCGCACCACGAGCCCACGCTTCTTCTGCTTTGTCTGCTACTTGTTCAACGGTTAAAAACTCCGCCTCTGCATCGCCTTTTTCTTTGGCAAAATTACAGAAACGACAGCCCATATAGCACACGTTGGTAAAGTTAATGTTTCGCGTAATAACAAAAGTACCGGTGTCACCAACTCGTTTTTCACGCACCTTGTCGGCGGTGTCTAATACCGCTTGAGCTTCTGCACCTTGCGTTGCAAAAAGCACGCACGCGTCTTCTACATTCAGCTCTTCACCCAGCAGAGTTTTTTCCAGTATTGCCCGGACTGGAGCACTAACGAGCTCATTACTTTGAGTAGAGTGAAGCGTATCTAATGGAGAAAAAAATTCTGCCGCGCCATTGCTTGACGTTGCTTTTGTTGAGGTTAAAGACGATAGATTCATGCGATGTCT
>CAXBGJ010000268.1:0-4481 GCA_963975045.1 uncultured Marinomonas sp.
AAAGGAAAAAAGGTCACCGACGTCATTGAAAACACTCGTATGCACATTACCGTGCAAACGGGCCAAGCAGAACGATTGTCTTTTCAGAAGATTTTAGGCAGTAACATGATTGCTAGCCGCTTCCCCATCGTCGATCAAGGCGAGGTCATTGGCGCCGTTGGCACGGTGATTTTTCATGATACTCATGAATGGAAACAAATTAACAGCCACATAAAAGCGCTGCTAGCCGAACAAGATTTTCAGCATCAAAAAAGCATCGCTTCCGACAAGGTCAACACGGGCGCTAATTTTCACCTAAATGACATCATTGGTGACAGTCAGGTGATGAAGTCCTTGAGCGCCAAGGTCACGCAAGTGGCTTCTGGCGACGTAACGGTATTAATCCGTGGCGAATCTGGAACAGGCAAAGAGCTGTACGCCCACGCCATCCACCAGCTGTCTGATCGAGCGGAATTTCCATTTATCAAAGTCAATTGCGCCGCGATCCCAGAAAATTTGCTGGAAAGTGAATTATTCGGCTATGAAGAAGGCGCGTTTACCGGTGCTAAAAAAGGCGGCAAGCCGGGTAAATTCCAATTGGCCAATGGCGGCACTTTGTTTCTCGACGAAATTGGCGACTTGCCTTTGTTGATGCAAGCCAAACTGCTTCGTGTATTGCAAGACCGAGAAGTCGAGTCCGTGGGTGGCGTTCGGTCAACGCCGTTGAATATTCGCCTAATCACCGCGACACATCGCCCATTAGAAAGCTTAATAGAAAGCGGCGATTTCAGAGAAGACCTCTACTATCGTATCAACGTGGTGGCGATTGATCTTCCACCACTACGAGAACGCCGCGAAGACATTGCCAAACTCGCCGATTTTTTCCTACAAAAGCTGTCTAGAAGAACCGGTCGCCGCGCCCCTAAACTCACCGTGCAAGCATTGACGGCTATGCTGGCGTATAACTGGCCAGGCAATATCCGTGAGCTTGAAAATGTCATGGAAGCGGCGTTCTATACCAGTCACGATCGGAAAATTCCGCTTTCATTATTACCCACACAAGTGTCTCAAACCGAAAGCCTATCACCGCAAAGCCATGTGCCTCTTGGCATCATGCCACCAGCTGGCAGCTTAAAAGATCAGCTCAATGTAGCAGAGAGAAACATCATCAAAATGGCCCTGATCGAATGCGGCGACAACCGAACAAAAGCCGCGAAACAACTGGGTATCAGTAAATCTACTTTCTATGAAAAGCTCGATAAGCACGGAATAAGCTGAACATTCGGTTAGACACAATATGCAAAAAAATAGCAAGAAACACACTGCGCCGTCCTAAAAATCGGACGGCGTCTTATTTATCGGACTATAGTTGATGTGAAAGCGCTCTATTTATTATAAAAACCGTCCGGTTTTCCGGAATTATGCTTCTAGTATTTTCATATGAAAACAAACTATTGCGTTAACCATTTGAAAATAAAGAAGTTTATTTTTATGGCACTCTTCTTGATAAGGCCATAGGCAGCACCATAGTTGCCTATGGCGTACATGGAACAAGCAATGCTCTCTATGAATTGAAAGAGCACACAATAAAAATAATAGGATTGAAAAAATGAAAAATGCTTTGATAACAGCAACTTGCTTAACCACATTAAGCTTCGCGATGCCTTCTTATGCAGACTTCGACAAAGTCCGCTGGCAAGTACCCATGGCGTTCTCTTCATCTTTAACAGCACTGGGCGACACCATGCCGGAAGTGTCAAAGATGCTCAGTGACATGAGTGGCAAAAAAGTCAAACTTCAAGTGTTCGAACCCGGTTCGTTAATCCCTGCCCTGAGTATTTTTGATAACGTCAGCTCAGGCAATGTTTCTGCGGGTTACTCTTGGATGGGCTACGAATGGGGACAAATCCCAGCGGCGGCATTGTTTGGCGCAACACCATTTGGCCTCGAATCAAATGAATTTACCGCTTGGATGTATTATCACGACGGCGATAAAATGCTCAAAGAACTGTTCAAGCCTTACGATGTTTATCCGATTCTTTGTGGCACCATTAGCCCAGAAGCGGCTGGCTGGTTCCGAAAAGAAATCAAATCGGTTGATGACCTCAGTGGCCTTAAATTCCGCGCGGCCGGCCTTGGCGGTGAAATCATGTCTGAATTCGGCATGTCGATCAATGTCTTCCCTGGTGGCGAACTTTACCAAGCCTTAGAAACCGGCGTTTTGGATGGCACTGAGTTCTCCATTCCAACGGTAGATGAGCAGCTTGGTTTTTATCAAGTAGCCAAACACTACTACCTTCCAGGCTGGCATCAGCCTTCGACTAACCAGTTCCTTTATATCAATATGAATGACTGGAACAAACTCAACCAGCAAACGCAATCTTTGATCGAAAATACCTGTATGGCCGCCAACACTCTGTCTATATCCAAGTCAGAAGCGCTACAAGGTGGTGTATTGACTCGGTTTAAAGAAAAAGGCGTACAACTGCATCAGTATTCTCCTGAAATCTTGAGCGCCTTTGAAGAAGCAACAGACAAAGTCATGGCGCGTCATTCTGCTGAGAACGCTGAATTCAACAAGATCTACTCTTCTATGAAAGCCTTCCAGAAAGAGCACAGCACTTGGAAAAAATTCGGCTACTTACCACGTGATTGGGGTACGAAATAACTCTATTTGAACTCTGTTAAGTGAGTCGGCACCTTAGGGTGCCGACGTTTTTCACTGGATGTATAAACCATCCGGAATCAAAGGGGAAAGACATGTCCGATCCATCAACTGAATTGAATTTAGCTGAAATCGAGGCGAAATTATCGCATTCCAATATTGCCGAGCTACCTCATACCAAGGTGTCACAATATCTCGAATCTTTTATTGAAAAAATGGGCCAATGCATTTCTTGGATATGGTTAGCCTTAATGCTCCTAATCGTGGGCAATGCCCTAATGCGCTACTTTTTCAATACAACGTTTGTGGCATTAGAGGAACTGCAATGGCACCTGTACGCCGTTGGTTTCATGCTCGGTCTGTCCTACTGTTTTATTCACGATGGTCATGTTCGCGTCGATGCGCTGGCTGAGCATTGGCCAATGAAACGAAGAGTGTGGGTGGAAATCGTTGGGATCAGCCTTTTATTACTGCCCTTTTGTTTTGTGATGTTTAGCTATGCCCTTCCCTTTGTTGAGCGGTCTTACCGATTAAACGAGGTATCGCCATCTTTTGATGGTCTGCCAATGCGTTGGATTCTCAAGTCATTCATTTTGATCGCACTGGCTTTGTTGATCATGGCGGCCACTTCTCGCTGGCTTCGCTGTGTCGCTTTCCTTAGAGGCGTATCTACTAATAACAGCCATTCAAAAGGCTAATTGTCAGGGGAAGTTTGTGTTCGAAGCATATGAACTCTTAGTTATAGCCATGCTTGGCTGTTTTATTTTATTGATTTTTTCTGGCTTTCCAGTTGCTTGGATTCTTGCGGGTTTGGCGATTGTCTTTAGTGTCATTGGTGTTTTAACGTCTCAATATCTGGATTGGGACACCTATTATATGAACGATTGGCGCATTTACGGCACCGTAGTCCAAAGGATTTATGCCCAAATGAGCAATTGGGTGCTCGTCGCCCTGCCTATGTTTATTTTCATGGGACTCATGCTGGAACGTTCCGGTGTTGCTGAACGCTTGATGGTGAACTTTGTTAATTTGTTTGGTCGCTTTCGAGGTGGACTGGGCGTGGCCGTCATTTTAATCGGTATCTTGTTTGCGGCGTCAACGGGCATCGTTGGTGCGTCGGTGGTGTTGCTGGCCATGTTGTCTATGCCAGTGATGTTAGAGCAAAAATATTCGCCTTCCTTCGCCAGTGGTATTGTTGCTTCGTCGGGCACCTTGGGGATTTTGATTCCGCCTAGCATCATGTTGATCATCATGGCGGATCAACTGTCTCTCTCCGTTGGTAACTTGTTTATGGGGGCGCTCATTCCGGGGTTATTGCTCGGCGCCTTGTACATTGTCTATGTCATCCTTTCCGCCATATTTAACCCATCAGTCTGCCAACCTCCGCAGAATTTACCTCCCGTTACCATGGGATTAATCTGGTCTGCGCTAAAGGCTGTTTTTCCACCTCTCGCTCTTATTCTTTCGGTTTTGGGCTCTATTTTTATGGGGATTGTGTCACCAACCGAAGCCGCTGGTGTGGGAGCGTTAGGCGCGACCCTATTGGCCATTTTGAACAAACGCTTCAACATGAAAATGCTGGCCGAAGTGTGTCGTAAAACCACGATCACGACCTCCTTTGTATTCGGTATTTTTTTAGGCGCAACAGCCTTTGCGGTGGTATTAAGAACGCTTGGTGGCGATGAGTTCATCAGCGATTTATTACAAAGCATTCCCTTATCTCCCGCAGGCATCATCGTGGTCATCCTTTTGATCGCTTTTGTCGCTGGCTTCTTTTTAGACTGGCTGGAAATCAGTTTGATCCTACTGCCGCTTGTCGGACCCGTCGTTGTCGCAT
>CAXBGJ010000269.1:0-4355 GCA_963975045.1 uncultured Marinomonas sp.
AAGAAAAAGCTAAAAGGAATAAGCTATCAGTACATAAAAAGAGGATCTTGCCATGTTACCTAAAATAAACACGATTATTTATGCCTGCGATTTAGAAAACCAAACACAAGCTGCCATGGAGCTTGTGTTGAGTTTGGCCAATTTACACAAAGCAAAAATAATACTAATGCATGTCATGGAACCGCTAAATACTCAAGCATCTAACATGATCAGCAGCTACATCTCTGAAGAAGTGATCGCTTCTATGCGCAAAGATGCCCAAAAAGACATTCATAGCCGTATGGAAGAAATGCTGAACAACTATATGCAACAGCATGCGGAAGAACTTTCTACTTTAGAATACCCACCTGAGATACTCACCACCAGTGGTGCTCCATCAGACTGCATTCAACAGACAGCAAAAGCTCAAAATGCCGATTTGATTGTTATGAACAGCAGAACGCACAGTCGATTAGGACAAATGATTCTCGGCTCTACTGCAAATAAAGTCATACACAGCAGTACGATCCCCGTATTAGTCGTACCGATAAAATAGCAGTTTACTCTAGCCACACTCCTCGCTCTTAGATACACTTACTGTATATATAACCAGTAAGTGTATCTATGATTCTTTATATTGCAGAGAAACCCAGCCTTGCACGTGCCATTGCTGCCGCCCTACCGTCTCCTCAGAAAAAAGAAGAAGGCTGTATTTGGCTGCCAAATGGGGACTGCGTCAGTTGGTGCATAGGTCACTTACTCGAACAAGCAGAACCTCATCAATACAACCCTGCTTTTAAAGCCTGGAATATAGATCACTTACCCATTATTCCAACAGAGTGGCAGTGGCAAGAAAAAACCAATACTAAAAAGCAGCTTGGCATTCTGAAAAAGCTCATCAAAAAAGCGACACACCTTGTTCATGCTGGCGATCCAGACCGAGAAGGGCAACTTTTAGTCGACGAAGTTCTTCATTACACCAAAGTTTCGAATCAAAAACTAAAAGAGACGCAGCGTCTTTTAATCAATGATTTAACACCCTCTGCTGTCAAAAAATCGTTGTCAAACTTACGCTCCAACAGTGAATTCTCGGCCTTGTCTCGATCGGCACTTGGTCGTGCTCGTGCTGATTGGCTATTTGGTTTGAATCTAACGCGCGCTTATACCATTAAAGGGCGTCAAGCAGGTTATCAAGGCGTTTTATCGATAGGGAGAGTACAAACCCCGGTATTAGGACTTGTTGCTGCCAGAGACAAAGAAAGAGAAGCTTTTGTTCCAAAAGATTTTTATCAGGTATGGGCAAGCGTACAAACTCATCAAGGCATTGAGTTCCAAGCCAAATGGCTGCCAAGCGAATCTTGCCAACCCTATATGGATGAAGAAAATCGAGTATTGAGCTTACCGCTTGCACAAAATGTTGCCAATCGCATCAGCAATAAACCAGCGCTTGTGATTGACGCCAACTACAAGCAAAAAAAGCAAGCGCCGCCATTGCCCTACAGTTTATCTGCACTGCAAATTGATGCTGCCAAAGCCTTCTCTCTTTCTGCTCAGCAAGTATTGGATATTTGCCAAACACTATATGAACGCCATCAGATGATCACTTATCCAAGATCAGACTGCCGTTATTTACCAACCCAACAACACAAAGACGCACCTGCGATCATTGCGGCACTCGTTCGTTCTGGCGGTGAAATACAACAAGGCGCACAAAACGCCGACGCCTCGTACAAAAGCAAAGTATGGAATGATAAACAAGTCACCGCACACCATGCGATCATCCCAACGACGCAAGCCTACAAAACCGCGTCATTATCCAAAACTGAAACCTTGGTATTTAACCTGATTGCCCGACAATACCTAATGCAGTTTTACCCAGAATACGATTACCTCGCATCCTATATTAAATTGGAAATCGAAGGCGGTCACTTTGAAGCAAAAGGCAATACACCTATTTCACTCGGTTGGAAAGCGCTTCTACCCAATAAAGTAAAGGGCCAAGATTCAGATGAAGAAAACCAAAACACCTTACCAAAACTAAAGAAAGCAGAAGCGCTATGGTGCACGAAAGGGCAAGTTCAAGAGAAAGTCACCACGCCGCCCGCTGCCTTTACGGATGCAACCTTACTAGCGGCTATGACGGGAATTAGCCGCTTTGTCACCAACAAAGACATTCGGGCGATTCTAAAAGAAACCGATGGCTTAGGCACTGAAGCCACACGCGCCAGCATTATAGAGCTTCTTTTCAAGAGAAATTTTTTAATGAGGCAAGGCAAACAAATTCACGCCAGCCAAACAGGACGTGCTTTTATTGATTGTTTACCAGAACAATTGGTCACTCCTGATATGACCGCTCAATGGGAATCGACTCTTAATGGCATCAGTCTTGGCGAAGCCAGTTATCAAGATTTTATGACGAACTTAGAAGGGAATTTAAATCAACTATTGAGTGCTTCCCGAGATATGCCAACCTCAGCATTACAAAATCTACCACCACCAGCGAAAAATCCATTTGCCAAACGAAAAGGCTCAACCAATAGAAAATCAACAGGTGCGCAAAAAACTACCAGTGCAAAAACTACGAGTTCAAACGCAAGAAGACGCCCAAAAGCGTCTTCTTAATAAAGCAGTCTTCTCAATAAAATTCGATCAACGTATTAACCAACCGCTAGCCAAACACCAACACCAATCATTAATGAACCAGCAATGCGATTCATAATTCTTACATTACCACTTTGCATTAAAATCGACTTAAGTGTTCTTCCACCCGCCGCATAAATAAGTAAGCACGTCAGTTCAAGTGTTAGGATAATCGTAATCAGCACAGCTAACTGACTTGTAAGAGGCTGACTGGCATCCAAAAAAGGCGGCAATAACGCAACAAAAAATGCCCAGCCTTTAGGATTTGCTATCGCGGTTACAAAGCCTTGCGAAATCAGGTCAATTCGTGAGGCAGATTTGGTGTCACTAGCGTCCGCTTTAATGGCCATTTTACCTTTAGATAACCACATTTGAAGACCAACAAAAGCAAGATAAGCGCCACCAATGTATTTCAGTACGATAAATACATTAGGATAATTCAATAATAATGCCGCCACACCAATCGCAGACAAAATAGCCACAGTTGCTACACCGACAAGCTCACCTAGCATCATCCAAAGCGCGCGTTTTATGCCAATTGTCATGCCTAATGTCATCGCCAATGTCATGCACATACCCGGGGTAATAGACACAAAAAAGAACGTCGGTATAAATGCAGAAAGAAGCGCAAGATTCACAAAAAAATCCTTATTACAATGAGGTTATATACAACAAAAACGGCATGGTTTGTAAGAAGCAGCAAGAAATACCTATTCGAATGAATAAATTACGATAATGAAAAAACAGTAAGAAAATTAAAAGCGTTTTTTTGTTTGAAACGTGGAGTCTTCTATAAACTTACTCCATTCATCGTCTAATTCCTCTTCGCCTTCGCCTTCCATTCTTTTATTCATTTCTTCTTCGGCTTTTTGTAAGGCAAGATCATCTTCAATTTCTTGAAGTAGATCTTTGATTTTAAGAATGACAGGCTGAGCCTCAAGCGATTCTTTGATCGGTGCTAATTGAGAAAGAGCCTCTTTATACATATCAACAGCCGTCTCCATTTGGCCACTCAAAAATGCCTTACGAGCAAGATAAGAATGATAATCCGCATTAATTTTATAATGATAAAAATTCAGTAATTTGCCATATCGATGAACGACATCTGAACTGATAGACTTTTCTTTTTGAGACAACACTAAAAACGACTTAAAAGATTCAAACAGGCGCTTTACTTCTAGTATCAGAAGCTCATCATTCATCGGCTTAGCGCGTCTTTTTTGCTTGCTTACTTGAAACTCAGACATTTCTTCCGCTAAATGACCACGACGACGGGTCAGGGTGACATCTGGCTGAAGCTCCAATAACAAATCGTAGATGGAAATCATGCGAGAGAATAACCACAACCTCATGTCTTTGGGCTGATATTGAGGTGGCATTTCATCGAGATACCGACGCACTTTACGCAATTGATTATTAAGCATTGCTACTTTACGCAGTTTCTCCAATCGTGCCTGCTCTTTTAACTGAAGAAAAATTGCAAAGGCAATAAATCCACCGATAACGAGCAAAAGTACAGTAATGGTAACAGCAGTCATATGATACGTAGTCTACCTTGATAAGGTTTATAGCAGGATAATATCCTATTCTGCTTCTAAAAGGTTAATGCAATAAAACTCGCCAACTCACTTCAGCTCGGGTTCCGTTTTATCTTTTTTTGAAAATAAGACCTTTTCAACATCCTGTATCATACTTTGTAGGCGTACCATCTCTCTTTTCGAGCTACTCACGGAACG
>CAXBGJ010000270.1:0-4290 GCA_963975045.1 uncultured Marinomonas sp.
CCGTGTCAGCGAGGGCGTATATTAAGGATCTACAGATTTTGTGCAACCCTTTTTGAAGGTTTTTTATCATTTTGTCACATTAATTTGTTTTAACGTCAAAAACCGTTTAATCCTTAATCAATAAACATAAAAAAGCCCATTATTTGTACAAATAATGGGCTTTTGATCTATTTGAGTGATGTTATTTATTAGGAATTCAACCTTGCCTCACGACGTCGTTTCATCTCATAGACAATAGCCAACAAGATAGTAATGGAAATCATCACTAACCCGAGGGCATTTACCGCTGGCGTCAAACCTGTTCTCACTTTGGAGGCAATGTATACGGTTAATGTGGTGTCATAACCTTTCACAAACAAAGTCGTGTTGTAGTTTTCAAACGACTGAAGAAATGCAATGGCCGCTGCCGAAATAATCGCCGGTTTTAAATAAGGCAGTAGAATACGTCGAAACGCTTGCCACTGTGTCGCCCCCAAACTCAATGCTGCATTTTCAAGTGTGCGATCAAACCGCTGTAATCGTGCCAACACCATCAGCATCACATACGCCGCTATAAAAGTCGTCTGCGCAATCACGGTTAAAAACACACCACCACTAACTGACAGCCCTTTCCAAAAGATAAGCGTTGAAATCCCGACAATCACACCAGGCGTTAATAATGGTGACATCATTAACGAATACAAAAAGGTCTTCCCTCTTCCTTGAAAAGTAGAAAGAAAAAGAGCACAGCAAATACCAATAGGAACCGCAACGACTAAGACGCCCGCGGCCACAATTACGCTCGTCCATAAAGCCTGCCACATTGCACCGTCTTCTGCTAAGGCTGCAAACCATTTAAGCGTGGCCCCCTTCCAAGGAGATACGGTAGGAAAACGACTGTCATTGAATGTTGCCAGTCCCATGATAATAAGCGGTGTAAATAAGTATAGAAAAAACACACCAATATAAAAACGTACTCCAAATCGCATAATGGTTTCAGATTTCATTTTGCAATGTCTCCCAAACCGACTTTAAAGATACGCATCACCAGGGCAATAAATCCGATACAAATCACCAGAAGTAAGAACGCATACGCTGCCCCCTGGTTCCAATTACCACCCTCAAAAAACCAGTTGTAAATAATCTGAGTAAACCAACGACTCCCTGGTGAACCGAGCAGCGCTGGTACCGCATAACTGCCCGCCGCCAACATAAAGGTCATAATGCAGCCAGTTGCAATCCCGGGCTTAGCGTGAGGAATAACGACTCGCCAATGAGTACGGATCCAACCTGCTCCTAAATTACGCGCCGCTTTGATTTGATTTGTATCTAAGCTTTCGATGGCATTATAAATAGGAAAAATCATAAACAGGATATAGGCGTACACCATGCCGATTAAAACGGCACCATCCCCCGATAAAAATCGAATCGGACGATCAATAAACCCTAACCCCAGCAGTAACGCATTTAATGGCCCCTTATAGGCCAAAATAATGTACCAAGAAAACGTTCGTAGAATTTCGTTAATCCAAAAAGGAATAATCAATAGGAGCAAGCATAAAGCGGCCTTTTGCGGCGTTGCCACCTTGGCAAGATAAAATGCAATGGGATAGCTGACTAATAAAGTCAACGAAGCAACCAACACACTCGACCAAATTGTTTTGAAGAAGATGGTTAAATGTATTTTGTTGTTAAACAACGTTTCGTAATTGACCAGAGAATAGGTATCTTCTGGGCCACCAATATCAGCAGGCAATAAATTTGGACGAAATGAATAATCGACCATAAGCAGTTGCGGTAAAATCACTAAAGCAATAATCCAAATAGCAATTATGCCAAGAATACCAACAGCTAGCCCACTGCCAAATCGAGCTTTGAGTTGGCTAAACATGATCCTCTCCCGCAATAACAATGGCATCTTGCTCACTATAAGAAAGGCTAACCGGCGCCCCTTTTTTCAAGGACTCAGAATATTGGTGTGTTGCAAGCTGAATAGACAGAGCTTGATCCCCTGGTGTATTTGCGTTCAGAGTCAAATACGCGCCTTCAAAGTTCACTTCATTGATACTGGCTTTTAATGTATGCATCCCATCTTCTGCCTGTAGCCTGAAATGCTCAGGACGAACAAATAAAGTAGCATCACTGCCAATCACTAAATTTCCTTGAGCGCGTCCCGCTAATTTGCCTAACGGTCCGCAGTCTAGGACAACAAAATTAGGGTTGCTATCAATCACCTTGCCTCGAATACCATTATTTTCTCCCACAAAGGAAGCAACAAAAGCTGTTTTAGGGTCACGGTAAAGAGTAATGGGATCAGCAACTTGCTGTATTTGTCCAGCAGACATAACCGCGACTCGATCCGACATCGTCAACGCTTCGCCTTGATCATGCGTAATGTAAATAAAGGTGATGCCTGTTTTACGCTGAATTTCTTTCAACTCTAGACGCATATGCTGGCGCAACTTTAAATCAAGCGCAGATAACGGCTCATCAAGTAGTAACACCTGTGGCTCAACGGCCAACGCGCGAGCAATCGCAATACGCTGCTTTTGACCACCAGATAACTCTGATATTTTTTTCGTACCACTGTCTTCCAATGCCACTAACTCAAGTAATCGGTCAGAAGCTTTTTTGCGCTCACTTTTCGAAACGCCGCGAACCTCTAAGCCAAATTCTATATTTTCAGCCACAGTCATAAGAGGAAAAAGTGCGAGATTTTGAAAAATCATCGAGGTTGGACGTTTATTGGCCGGTACACCACGCATACTTTGGCCACCAATTTTAATATCCCCTTCAGTAGGGTCTAAAAAACCACTAATCATATTCAAGATAGTTGTTTTGCCACAGCCAGACGGGCCTAAGAAGCTAAAAAACTCACCGGATTCTATTATCAAATCGGTTTTCTGTATGGCGGTAAAATCACCAAACTGCATAACGGTATTATCTAGATGAACACTACTATCCATATTTCTCTCTCTAATTATTTATTCTTGATACAAAAAGCCCCTTGTACAAAAAATCACAAGGGGCTTTTGAGATTCTTGTTATGCCGACAAGTAACGGTCTTGATATTCATTACGTAGTGCAACGTACCAAGGTTCCTGAATTGGCCACCACCAAAGATTAGCTAGATCTTGCTTACTATACGAATCTTGGAAGAATTGTTTCGTAGCTGCAGGCAATAATGCATCTGCGCCTTTAGCGGTTGAGTTGTAGCCTGTCGCTTTTACAAACATGGCACCCGCTTCTGGCGTGTAATACCAATTAATAAACTCATACACTGAATCTGTATTGTTGGCATTTTTAGGAATAACAAAACCTTCCATCCAAGCCAATGCACCTTCTTTGGGTGCACCGTAAGCAATAGGCTCACCTTCTGTTTTAAGTTTGAATGCAGTGCTGTCCCAAGTTTGACCAATAACGGCACCATTGGTACGGAATGCTCCTTGCGCTTCATTCTCTGTAGACCAAAACTGAGCAATAGAGCTCTTATGTTCAGCAGCTACTTTTAGAATAACTTCAAAGTTCGCACGCATCGCTTTTTCAGTTTTATAAGAATCCAGTAATGGGAAGGGAAGCTTACCGGCTTTCTCCAACCACAAGCCGATTCCAACCAAAGCCGAATGTCCACGCACTGTAACGCCACCAGCATTTTCAGGCTTCCACAAGTCACCGTAGCTTAGGCTTTTAGGATTAACACTCGCATCTTGAGTGTTATAAGCTATGGCTTCCGTCCCCCAATCGGATGGCGCAAAATAACGCTTACCGTTTACAATTCCCCCAACATCTGAACCAGCAAGAGCACTTTCTAAACAGCCGCCCCAGTTCACTCGTTTCACATCAAGTGGCTGAATCAAATCATAGTCAACATAACCAGGAACACGGTCAACGGTTGGCATAATGATATCGAAACCTGTTCCATCCGTAGCACGTAAAGAGTTCATCAACTCATCGTTTGTACCATAGGGAGTAAACGTGGCATTAATGCCCGTTTTTGCTTTAAAGTCCGCTAACATTTCATCAGTAATGTAACCAGCCCACGCATAAATACGCAGCTCTTTATTAGCAGCAATAGCTTGATTCATTGAAAATGGGGTAGCGGCAACAGCACCTGCAATAGAGGCGCCTTTCACGAATTGACGACGGGAAAGGGTCATTTTTGAGCTCCTTAAGCTTTAAGTCATTGTTTTATTATTTCACTAGAGAAACGTCTCAACGCTTCAAACACACTTTTATTAAACGCTTGTTTAATATCTTTTTCAATTTAATACAAAATAATGACGAAAAAGTGACCATGGAAGATATTTTTTC
>CAXBGJ010000271.1:0-4247 GCA_963975045.1 uncultured Marinomonas sp.
ATAGAATGACCGAACAAATTCAAGTAATCGCAACGCACAATGGCAACTTTCACGCAGACGACGTATTTGCAGTAGCGGCACTTAAAAGCATTTTTCCATCTGTAGAATTAATACGCACACGTGACTTAAACGTGATAGCCAAAGCCGACATAGTGTTAGACGTAGGCGGTATATACGACGCCGAAAAAGACCGTTTTGATCACCACCAAAAAGGCGGCGCAGGCGCACGAGAAAACGGCATCCCGTTTTCATCATTTGGGTTAATTTGGCAAAAATACGGCCTAGAAATATGCGCGAGTAATCAAGAAGTCGCCAACGCATTGGATAAAAATTTAGTCTCCGCCATAGACGCAATAGATTGCGGGCACGTAGAAGGCGTACAGACAGGCATCAGCCTGAGTCAAACCGTCTCAATGTTTAACCCGACATGGCAAGAAGAAGGTGATTTTGATGCTTGTTTTGATGAAGCCGTTGCCTTTGCATCACGTATATTAGCTCGATTCATTGCTGCGGCAAGTGGTGGCGTAAACGCCAAAACCATCGTCGCCAACGCCATAGAAAAAGCCGCTGATCCAAGAGTCATTGTGTTAGAACAATACACACCATGGAAAACCACTGTCCTTAGGTTATCGCAAGACGCTTTATTTATGGTTTACCCGTCCCAAACAGGACAGTGGCGCATACAAACCGTGCCAGTCGAACTAGGCTCGTTTGAAGACCGTAAAAAACTCCCCGCGCCGTGGGCAGGATTGTCTGATAAAGAATTACAAGACGTCACTGGATTAGAGGACGCTATGTTCTGTCATAACGGCTTGTTTATCGCAGGCTGTGCATCGTTTGAAAATACAATGAAAATGGCAGAAATGGCGTTGGATTATTAGAAATAAGAAATAAAGAAAAGACCGATGTGATTTTCATATCGGTCTTTTTTTTGTCTTGTAATGGGTGATCTTGCGTAAACAAGAATCTTGATATACCTGCCCTAGGTGCTGCTGCTCTGCCGTATTCTTTCAACTAAAAAGTCTACTGCCGCTTTTACTTTTGGTACTAAATAGCGCTGCTTTTGATACAACAAATAAACAGCCATATTAGAATTTTGAGTGATCGCTAACTCATGCTCAAACTTGAGTTCTTGCAACGCCCCTGACTCAAGGTATGAATCGAGTGCCCATCGAGTGGACATTAAAATGCCTTCCCCATTACACGCTTTTTTAGCAAGCCACGACCCATTGTTTGAAATAGCGACCGCAGGCCCTGAAACATCATGCCATTGCTCATCTACTCTGCATAACCAAGGCGTTGGCCCTGTTGGCGCTTTAAAATAAAGGCCATTATGCCGCGTTAATTCCATCGCATTGTTAGGCACGCCGTGTTTCTTTAAATAGCCTGGTGACGCGACAGGAATAAAACCGTTATCCATAAGTCTTATCGCTAACACACGTTCATTGGGTGCATAGCCACCGCGAATAGCAATATCGACATCATCACGTCCAAGTGTCAATAACTCATCGCTTAAGCTGACATCTAATACAACTTCAGGGTACAACGCACTGAATTCATCTAACAAAGGCAATAGTATCTTCTCACCAAACCCCACCATCGAGCTGATCCGTAAACGTCCCATAGGCGTTGTTTGGTAACTACGGACATGTTCATTGCTTTGCTCTAGTTGATTCAGTATTTTCTGTACATCGTTATAGTAAATTTGACCAACTTCAGTCAGTTTAACAATACGGGTTGAACGCTTTAATAAAGTCGCCCCTAAATTCTTTTCTAAATCTGCGACGCGTCTCGACAACGATGATGGCGGCACATTAAACATCTTCGCGGCTTTGGTAAAACTGCCCGTTTCGACGACTTTGCTGAAATACCGTATGGCTCGTAGTTGATCCACGCCCTTCTCCACTCAATGAATATAAGGTTATCTTTGCTTTATTATTGTCATAAAAGCAATAGTGATTCGTTTTTACCCCTATATATAAGCAAGTTAAAACCAGTAACAATGTATCCAACTTAAGCATTCATTTTCAGGAGAATATCCAAATGACAGATACAAACATCCAACTCACCTCAACAGTCAATGAAGACAACACATTAACACTGGCCCTACAACACATCGACATGCCACAACCTAGTGCCGATGAAGTCGTTATTCGCATTGAAGCCGCGCCATTAAATCCATCGGACTTAGGGGTTCTATTCAGTGCTGCTGATATGTCTACAGCAACACAATCAGGCACTCAAGAAAACCCAGTCATTACAGCCGATGTGCCAGTGCAAGCGATGCCATCCCTTAAAACGCGTGTTGGTAAAGCAACACCAGTGGGTAATGAAGGCGCAGGAACCGTGGTAGCGGCCGGCTCATCGCCTGCAGCACAAGCATTAATGGGGAAAACCGTCGCCGTTATTGGTGGTGGCACTTATCGTCAATATCACTGTGCCAATGTACAAAGCTGCTTACCATTAAAAGAAGGTACGACCGCTAAACAAGGTGCCTCTTCATTTGTTAACCCGCTTACCGCACTTACAATGGTGGCAACAATGCGAGCTGAAGGCCACAAAGCCATTATTCATGCCGCGGCGGCGTCTAACCTTGGACAAATGTTAAACCGAATTTGTATTGCTGATGGTGTTGATTTAATTAACATCGTACGTAAACCAGAACAGGAAAAACTATTGCGCGACATGGGCGCAAAATACATTGTTAACTCAAGCAGTGACTCTTTCCTTGCAGACCTAACCGCCGCGATTATTGAAACCGGTGCAACGATCGCCTTTGATCCAATTGGTGGCGGACAACTAACCAGCGACATCCTTAACTGTATGGAAGTCGCCGCAGCGCGTGACATGAAAGAACACACCATTTACGGTTCTGATACTTTCAAACAAGTTTACATTTATGGCGCATTAAACCGTGGCCCTATCACCTTACATCGTGACTTCGGTTTTGCTTGGGCGGTTAATGGATTCTTATTATTCAATGCACTGGGGAAATTAGGCACAGAAACCGTCGTAGCGATGCGCAAACGTGTTGCAGAAGAAATCACAACCACATTTGCAAGTCACTACACACACGAAGTGTCATTAGCAGAAGCATTACAACTGCAATCTATAGCGGGTTATTCTAAACAAGCAACAGGTGAGAAATACTTAATCACACCTCAGAAATAGTGACCATTAAAGGGTGACGCTTGAGTGATCAAAAAAGCAGATACTGATTTGTCAGTATCTGCTTTTTTTGTTTGCGAACTCGTCGAGTAGAAACAGAACAGCAATGATAATAAAGGCTGTCTTTATTTAATCAGCAACCCGCTTTCGCGTTAGCGCTATCCCCAAAATTATTAATAACATCGCCGCTAGGCTTTGCCATTCAATGGCTTCGCCCAAAAGAAGCACGCCAGTAAAATACGCCACGATAGGAATCATGTAATTAATGTACGAAAGAAACGTAGGGCCTGCCGTGGCAATAACGGCAAACAAGAGAATGGTGCCAAACGCAGTTGGACCGACACCTAACCACAACATGGATAATGTGGCTTTTAAAGAATAGCTTTGTTGCCACGGTAAATCTTGCCACAGCCACAATGGCACGATAACGATGCTGGAAATAATCATCACGCCTGCCGCTGTTACAACCGGGTTATAGGAAGGCAATCGCCTCACCAAAATGGCATTTATCGCATAACTAAACGTGGCGAGTAAAATTAACAGACCACTCAGTAAGTTACTATGAGCCCCTACTAACGACGGCCAAAGCACAATCACCACGCCAGTAATACCTAGCACAAAACCGAAGACTTTAAAGCGATTAAGGCTTTCTCCTAACACAAAATAATGCGCCAAAATCATGGTCGCCAGCGGCATAAATGCCATCAACAATCCCGTAATGCCCGAGCTAATATCCTTCTGACCTGTGGAGATCAGAAAAAATGGCAACAAGTTACCCATAATACCCAGCAGCAAAAATACCGCCCAAGCCAACGGGTCTACAGGCAAACGCCAACCCTTGGCATACATAAAGAGCGTTAGAATAATCGCTGCAATCAAGACTCTAAGAGAGACTATCGCCACAGGGCTAAAGCTTTCCAATGAGACAGCGGTAAACATAAATGACGTCCCCCACAGCAGAATGAGCAACAGCAGAGAAAGCCAGTTTTTAAAAGTAGGTGTGTAGTTTTGAGCCATGTGTTTGATCCAGTTAGCATTATTACCGCATACATAAAGAGAGAGAGTTTAACCGACAAGCT
>CAXBGJ010000272.1:0-4229 GCA_963975045.1 uncultured Marinomonas sp.
TGAGTATGCTGTTTTAGAACGTCATCACCAACACCATGACCATAGTTATCATTAACTCGTTTAAAGTAATCGATATCCAGAGCTAAAATAACAAATGGTGTTTCTAGCAAAGCCAACTGCTTTAATTTGAACTGAAACGCTCGACGGTTATTCGTTCCTGTAAGTGGATCTGTTTCTGCATCTCGCTTAAGCTCACCTATTTGACTTTGAATGAGCTTCACACCACTTAACATCGCTCTTTTTATGCTTAAGCTTTCCACGTACCACGAGTCTATGCTTTCAATGTCTTTACTTACGGTTGGGCTATCAAGCAATCTCGCTTTATCAGCTAATTGCATCAGCGGACGTGAAATGGCACGAGCAAACAACCAGATGAAAAGAAACACCGCCAACGCCATTGGCAAGGTTCTTAAAATAACTTTTTCCATAATACCGGTTAACGGTAGCAACGTAGATTCTAAAGGACTTTGCGTTATGATGATCCAATCTGTACTAGGGATGCTGGCATAGCCTGCTAACATCTCGATACCTTTACTGTTATTTAGCAGTAAGCCCCCTTCTTTCTGGCTGATAATTTCATCCATTCCGTCATTGTTAATAACAAAGGTTCCAATTCGCTCTTGATGTGGGTGATACAAAATTTGTTTATTGTTATCTATCACATAGATATAGGAGCCATCTTTATAATAATGCTCACCTAAAATCTTGCTCAAAATATTTGGCTTTCTAAGATAGATAGTTCCCCCTAAAAAACCCAAATAATTATGCTGTTCATCAAAAATAGGCGCCGAGATAAAGACCAGAAGATTATTTATCGTGGATATGTATGGCTTACTGATCAACACTCTTTTTTCTTCCAGCGCTTCCAAACTGCCGGATGAGTTAAGTTGTTTACCAACTAGGTTTAACGTTTCTGGGGAAGCCGCTTGAGTTAAACCAGAAGCATCACTGATCACCACAGAGTTAAAGCTGTCTGTTTGATATTTCAGTCTGTTCGCTTCGTCACTTAAGAAAACATCGTCTTTCATTTTGTCCGATAGGGTGTTCGCCGTGTATGCAAGTTGTTGGCGCGAGGCGGCCAAAAACACCTCTGTGGTATCTGAAAGCTTATTGGCATAGGCTCGATTGACTTCTGTAGCTTGAACAATCAATTGCTCTTTTTGCACTTCGTAATTCGAATAGAAGCTGTTTATAAAAGTCAGTGTGGTGGCCGTTATGGCCAAGAATAAAATCAAACGATTTAATTTTAAAAATTTACTTTTTAAGATTCCCAAAGAGCTTTATTCCTATTCTACTATAACGGGTGGTTTTAAAATGAGCGCCAGAGTGATTGATGCAGGTCTTCCTATCACACCTGTTAAGCGGCCTTCTCTTCTATGTTTTTTATCGTTGCTCGTCGATTCAACCAGACCATTACTAAGCCGATAAAAGACAGTAAAGCCGCTGCGGTTGGAATCCAATCAAAACCGAAACCAATGCTGATTACTAATCCACCTAATGCCGCACCTAATGCATTACCTAGATTAAATGCACCAATATTAATGGATGATGCCAGTCCAGGAGCTTGGTTAGCGATTTTCATTACTTGCATTTGCAGCGGTGGTCCGCTTCCAAAAATAACCATCCCCCACAATAAAATCGTGATGCCAGCACCAATCACTGAAGTCGACGTAAAGCGAAACATAACCAACACAAGCACTTGTAAGCCAAGAAACACAAACAACGCTAAATCAGGTGATTTATCGGTCACCTTGCCGCTGATATAATTTCCTAGCGTAAAACCAATGCCTGTTAACGCCAGCATAATTGCAATCGCGTTATCCGATGCTTGTGCTAAGGTCTGCATAATTGGCGCAATATAGGTATAAAGCGTAAACATAGAACCAGCGCACATTACCGTTGTTGCAAATGCTCTTAATGCAGCTGGTTGCATTATCGCCTTAAGTTCATTTTTGACATTTGGCCTCTTCGGTAATGGCATAGTAGGCAAGCTACGACTAATTCCAACAATAGCCACGATACCGAGTACTGCTGTAACCGCAAAGGAAATACGCCAATCAAACGTTTGGCCTAACCACGTTGTGATGGGAACCCCAACTATATTGGCAATGGTTAATCCCAAAAAGATTGACGCAACCGCAGAGCCCTTTTTGTGATAAGGCGCAAGATTCATCGCTACAACAGCCCCAATACCAAAAAAGGCACCATGTGAAAGACTGGTGATGACGCGCGATATTAAGAAGGTTTCGTAATTGACCGATAGCGCAGACAATACATTGCCCACGACAAAAATAACCATTAATGCAAGCAAGGATGATTTGTGGCTGTATCGAGTTAAATACAAAGTAATCAAAGGAGCGCCTATCATTACACCGACCGCATAAGCACTGATAAGTAACCCTGCTGCTGGAATAGAAGCATTAACGCCGTCTGCAATTACGGGCAATAAACCCATAGGCATAAACTCGGTAGTACCTAATCCAAAAGTACCAAGAGCAATGGCAAAAATACCCCATTGATAAGCAAGCATAATAGCTCCGATGTTTGTTTAAATAATGACTGATGTTTTGCACAACGCTGAAATAAAATAAGCCAAGAGTTCCCTCTTGGCATATTTTTAGCGCTCGTATATTACAACACTTATGTTGTAATTACTGTCTCAATGATGAAATTGTGAAGCTCTTATTTGCTTTTTTTATTATTTTTGCTGCGTTTCCCTGGCCACCAAAACCAATAAACAACAAACACAATAAGTAAAAGCCCTAAAATATTAATGAGCGTATTCATTCAACTTCCTCCGTCTTTTGTTCATCTGATCGTGACACGCGGAACAATCTTAGTCGGTTAGCATTTGTTACAACGGTGACCGAAGACAATGACATCGCTGCACCAGCAATGACAGGGCTCAAAAGCCAGCCAGTAAAAGGAAATAAGACACCAGCGGCGAGCGGAATACCTAAACTGTTGTACGCAAATGCGCCCCATAAATTTTGCTTAATATTTCTGAGTGTGGCTTTGCTAATTTGAATTACATCCGCGACACCTTTGAGCTCGTTGTGGATTAACGTGATATCCGCACTCTCCATGGCAACATCCGTTCCTGCACCCATAGCGAAACCTACATCCGCCTGAGCCAGTGCAGGTGCATCATTAATGCCATCACCAATCATTCCCACCACCTCATTTTCTTCTTGAAGTCGCTTAACCCAATTTAATTTATCATCCGGCATAAGCTGAGCATGAAAATCTTCAATCCCAACAGCCTTAGCGACAGCCGCCGCTGTTTCTGGATTATCACCGGTCAGCATGACAACTTTTAAGCCTTGTTCTTTAAAGTTCGAAATGGCCGCTTTCACGCCCTTTTTGATAGGATCTTCAATATAAAATATAGCCATTAACGACGTGTCACCAGCAAGATACACTCGCGTGGCATCACTGTATTGGTTTTCATTGTGCGCTACGTCCAAATGAATTCCCTTCTCTTGCATTAGGCGCTCATTACCAAGATAAAATATTTTTCCCTGAACGTTTCCTTTTACCCCCAAGCCAACAAGAGATTCAAACTCATCAAGTGTGGCTTTATCATTTCCATCTAAGTGATTTTGAGAATGTTGAATAAGTGCATCCGCTAACGGATGATTCGCTCGCGCCTCTAGGGCGGAAACAACCTGTGATACAAGTGCTTGCTGCGAAGAGTCGACTAACCATTGCTCAACCACTTTAGGTTTGCCCTCGGTTATCGTGCCGGTTTTATCCAATACCACAACGGTCAACTCGCTGGCTCTTTGCAAAGCGTCTCCGTTACGAATAAGACCACCGTATTCTGCCGCCTTGCCAACACCTATCATGGTTGATATTGGTGTTGCTAATCCCAAAGCACAAGGACAAGCGATAATCAGTACAGAGATGGTTGTCACCAGCATATAAGAAAAGACCGATTCATTGCCTAGATTGAACCAAGCCAATGCCGTCAAAATGGCGATAATAATCACGCTAGGAACAAAGATAGCGGACACTTTGTCGGCTAAGACACTAATGGGTGGTTTTGAGTTCTGTGCCTTTCCCACCATCGTTATGATCTGTGCAAGTAAGGTATCTGCACCAATACGCGTAGCGTTAAATAACAAACTGCCTTGGCCATTTACCGTGCCTGCCGACAACAAACTACCGGTGGTCTTTTCGATTGGCGCCGCTTCACCGGTCAACATAGACTCATTCACTGTGGAGGA
>CAXBGJ010000273.1:0-4224 GCA_963975045.1 uncultured Marinomonas sp.
TCAAAACATTGGAAGCACAATACGGGATTTTGTTATTTGACCGAGACAGCTATCGGCCAACGTTAACCGCCGAAGGCCATGCGTTTTTTCAACAAAGTAAAAAACTGATCTCTCAAGCGCAACAGCTGGAAAATCTTGGCCATGATTTGGCCAAAGGCATCGAAGCACCGCTGCACCTTTGCTTAAGTCAGATGGCCGTCGATGACAACTGCATGATGCGCATTAAAGCCTTTCAGAAACAGTATCCAGACACGTCTTTGGACATCACAACAGACCACTTATACGGCGTACAAGAAGCACTCACTAAGAATCAGTGTGAGATAGCCATTGGGCCACGATATGGTTTAGATGATCGACATGCCTTTATTGAATTAAACAAGATCACCATGGTGACGGTGGTGAGCCCAGAGTTGCTCGATACGCTCAACATCAGCGGCAGCAAAGTAAAACAACAATCGCTTTATGGCATTCCGCAAATTTTAGTCACCAACACTACCGCGAATTCCGCCGAAAACGGCCACCGATACATACTGCCGACAGGGAAGCGTTGGTACGTGAATGATTTTCAGACAAAAAAAACCATGCTGATGCATGGTCTTGGGTGGGCACGTATGCCCAAACACATTATTCAGTCCGAACTGGAAAACCGTCAGCTAGTTCCGATCGATGTCGAAAACTTTACTTCACAAAGCCAACTGCCGATTTTTATGATTCGCTTACGCCATCAAACACAAAGCTATCAGGCCAATCTTTTTTGGGAAATGATGAAGGCTCTTTCTAATAAGTCCGATGACAAGATGAACGAATAGAAATTATGGTTTCTTGTTCAACGCCCAATCATAATCCAAGAACTTGATGTCCACTTTTTTGTTATCAAGCGCGGTTTTTACGCTGTCAGGTAACGACATAGAAGATGCATAGTGGCTGATAAATGCTTCTAATGAGTGATAACCTTTCCAGCCTTTTTCAAAGTCTTCACGATACCATTTAAAGATAGAAGACAGTTCTAATGTCTTACCATTCAAACGGTTACGGCTGCTATCGGCTAGAAACAATTGCGTTTGTGTCTGTAGCAAACTGTCGACGTTATCGCCTTGGAAAGCTTGATTCGCCAAGGCAGGACAACCAATGCTGGCGCAATTAACGGCAAAGTGAATGCGAGGATCCTGGTAACGATCTGAACCACGAATCAGCGTATGCTCAATATCATCCAAAGAACGCGTTTTTCCTAATAAAGGAATAAACTCTTTGCTCCAAGGCGAGCTAAAAAAGCTGCCTAGGTCTTTGATTGATTTTAAGTCAGGCCATTTCGTAAGAATTAAATCGACAGTCCAAGCATTGTAAGCATTGATCAAAAACGCCAATTGGTCATTCTTCGGCCAGCCATCAAATTCAGACTGACTAACGTTTTCTAACGTTTTTAAATAAGCGTCCAAAGACGCTTTATCATCTGCAAACCCTTGGTAATCCACTTGGCTTGCTTTACCGCCTTCAAGTAAATGAACATTCTGTTGCAGTAACGTATTCCATGATGAGTGATCAAAGACGTTTTCAGCATTGGCCACCGCACTTTGCAGTCCAATAACAGCGAACAAGGTAATCAGCCACTTTTTCATCCACTTAACCTCGACGCCATGTGTGGTATTTTTCGACCCAAGCCAATATGCGCTCTGGTGTATGAGCGCGTTTCCACTCGCCTGCTGCGTATTTATTGGATTCCGCCCATGTTGGGTATGTATGAATCGTGCCTAAGATTTTATTCAAGCCTAGACCGTGTTTCATCGCCAAAACAAACTCAGCCAATAACTCGCCAGAATGCTCTCCCACAATGGTAACGCCCAAGATTTTATCTTTGCCTGGCACGGTTAAGACTTTCACAAAGCCTTTCGTCGCGCTTTCTGCAATGGCGCGATCTAGGTCATCAAGACCGTAACGAACCATTTCATAAGCGATGCCTTGTTCTTTCGCATCTTGTTCGCTTAAGCCAACGCGAGCCACTTCAGGATCAACAAAGGTCGCCCATGGAATCACTCGGTAATCCGCACGGAATTTTTTGAAGGTACCAAACAACGCATTCACCGCCGCAAACCAAGCTTGATGAGCAGCAACGTGAGTGAATTGATAAGGGCCTGCTACATCACCTACCGCAAAAATGTTCGGAAACAAGGTTTCAAGGTAATCGTTAGTGACGATGGTACGTTTGGTTTCGACACCTAAGTTTTCTAAACCGTAACCCTCAAGACGCGCTTGACGACCGACAGCACAAAGTAGCGCATCAAATTCAATCACGCTTTCAACACCGTCTTTTTCAACGATTAAGCGCTTAACATCACCTTCTTTTTCACAACGAATCGCATTATGAGACGTTAGGATCGTTACGCCATCGGATCTCATGCTTTCTTGAACAAGTTCAGACACTTCTTCGTCTTCTCTGGCCATAATTCGCGCTGCACGTTCGACCTGAGTCACATTAGAACCTAAACGAGCAAAACTTTGCGCCAATTCTGAACCAATTGGGCCACCACCTAATACGACAAGACGTTTTGGCGGTTCATCGAACTTAGCAAATTCTTCCCACAAGTTATCACTGGTGTAATAACCCACGTCATTCAAACCCGGTAAATCAGGAACAAAAGGACGCGCGCCCGTCGCCAGCACAATGCTCCGCGCCGTCAGACGTGTCGTTCCGCCATCGTTTAGCTTGATTTCTACTGTCCAAGGATCTATTAACTGAGCGTAACCTTGTACAACGTCTACGCCAAGATTCGTATAGCGCTCTACACTGTCATGAGGCTCTATTTTACTAATCACATCATGAACACGCGCCATGACTTTTTTAAACGAAAAGGTCGGCTCACTGCTATCTAAACCGTAGTTTTCAGCATGGCGCATTTGCTGCGCCACTTTCGCACTCTTGATCAAGGCCTTACTTGGGATACAACCATAGTTAAGGCAATCGCCGCCCATTTTATTGGCTTCGATTAGCGTCACTTTTGCTTTTACCGCCGCGGCAATGTAAGCGCTTACTAAACCGCCAGCGCCTCCACCAATAACGATCAGATTACGGTCGAATGTTTTTGGCTTAGTAAAACCAGCGTACACTCGGCGCGCTTTAATAATGTTAATCAATTTTTTAGCTATCAAAGGGAACACACCTAATAGAACAAAAGAAAGTAATAAAGGAAGAGACAAAATACCAGACAGACTTTCTAGTTGGCCTAGTTGAGTACCGGCATTAACGAACACAAACGTGCCTGCCAACATACCTAACTGACTCGCCCAATAAAATGTCACGGCACGGATCGTTGTCAGACCCATCAACAAGTTAATTAGAAAGAAAGGGAAGATCGGAACAAGACGAAGCGTAAACAAATAAAACCCGCCTTCTTTTTCAACCCCTTCATTGATTGCTTTCAAACGATCACCAAAGCGCTTTTGCACCATGTCTTGAAGCAAATAACGCGAAACAAGAAACGCCAAGGTCGCACCAATGCTGCTAGCAAAAGAAACGATAAACAGACCCCAACCTAAACCAAACAAGGCGCCCGCCGCCAGTGTCATAATCACCGCACCGGGTAAAGACAAGGCCGTTACAACGACATACAAAAGCAAAAAAGCGCCCCCCACTAATAAGGGACTTTCAGCACGCCATACTTCAAACTGAGCGAGGCCGGACTTCAAACCCTGCAATGTTAATAGCTGGTGCAAATCAAAATAGAAAAACCCCGCAGCCAAAATGGCGATTAACACCAATAATCCGATTTTCTTCATTACCAACGCTCCAACAGAGTCTTTCAACTCGGGAAAAATAAAATTGCTCAATTAAGTGAATGTTAGTTAGACACAATACAGGCTCGAATTATTACAGCAAGATGGATTATTTTTTACAGTAACAGCCAAAACACGCAAAACAAAATACAAGAAAGGAAAAAATGAAGGCCGCGTTTAGCGAGGCAAACGCGGTTTAGGTGGAAATCTAGGCGAGAAAGCAGACCACTAAGAGACGGTTTTAATACGCCCAGCCAAAAGACTAAACAAAATACCGAAACAACAAACACACAATACCAATACCACCAGTCCAGACAAACCATAGGCAACCAAGGCAGTGGCAAACGTTGGCGGCCCGACTGTCGCACCAATATTGCCAAATTGCGCCAGCAAGCCATAACCTTGAGCCTGTTCGCTTGGGTTACGTGCCAACGTTGGAATCATCGCCAACGAAGC
>CAXBGJ010000274.1:0-4212 GCA_963975045.1 uncultured Marinomonas sp.
ATTACCGATTATTAAACGAACGATGAAAGGCGAATAACCAAATGAGCCCATTGGAAATGGAAGCGGAGCGCACCTTAGTAGGAAAAGGTGTGCTGTTATGTTTAGCGGCGATGTTGGTATTCGCGTCACAAGATGCCGTAACGAAAATCCTTGTGCAGGAGATGTCCGTGGCGCAAGTGGTATTAGTGCGCTATTGGGTATTTGCCTTGTTTGCCATCGTTTGGGTGTCACGCACCAGCACAATTCGCCACGCATTACGTTCTGTTCGCCCTAAGTTACAAGTATTACGCTCCTTATTATCCATCGCAGAGATTGCGATTTTTAATCTAGCTCTGCGTCATCTTGGCTTGGCAGAATCCCATTCGCTGATGGCGGCGTTCCCATTGATGGCGATTGCCTTGGCTGCACCCATTCTAGGGGAACGGGTAAGTATGAAATCTTGGTTAGCGGTTTGTGTAGGCTTTGCCGGAACGCTCGTTATCCTTCGGCCTGGGTTGGAAGTCTTCAAACCTGAGTCATTGATACCATTAACCGCCGCCCTGTGTTTTGCCTGCTACCACGTCGTGACTCGTCAGGTGAGTTCAGCGGGTGATGGCTTTCATACCAATATACTGTATATGGCGTTGATTGGCTTCGTGTGTGCAACCCTCTTTGGTGTGACGGTATGGCGAGCACCAAGCATGCAGGAATGGGTTCTATTGGCAGTGATTTCGATTATGAGTGTCGCCGCGCAGCTATTGCTAGTGAAAGCGCTAGAGTATGCGCCAGCCTCGGTATTACAACCGTTCAACTACAGCTTACTGGTGTTTGCCACCATTATTGGCTTTTTAGTATTTAGCGAACTACCAGACAGGTGGACCATTGTGGGAGCGGGCATTGTCATTGCCAGTGGACTGTACGTTATCTACTTGCAGCGTACCCGCGAATAGTTTTGATCTGATCCTGAACCGAATCCCTACAGCCCGACATGACAGTGGGGAATGACAGGTTTAAAGAAGAGATTGGAACGCTAATGGGCAGGCGATTCTCGGCTATGAAGCGAGCGCGGAAACCTAGTCAGAGAGCCTAATTTTCATCTGACCCCAATTGCTCGTTCCCTCTTTAGAGTCTTGTTATCGTTGCTTTGTTTGATACAGTGAAAAAAGGGAAACACAAAATACCCTGAAGTATGAATGTATTTACGCTAGCGTATTTTTAGACTTGAGAAGGTTAAGGGCACATATTATGACGAACGATCAGTATTTACGGGTAGCAGCTGCACAAATAGCGCCAGTTTGGCTAAACCGAGATAGAACGATAGATAAAATTTTAGCCGCCATATCAGAAGCCGCAGACAAAGGCGCAGAATTAGTCACCTTTGGCGAAACCCTTCTTCCTGGTTATCCATTTTGGGTAGAGTTAACCAATGGCGCTGAATTTAACTCTACTAGGCAAAAAGAAATTCATGCTCATTACTTAAGACAAGCGGTTAATATCGAAGCAGGGCATCTACAACCTATCTGTGACATAGCAAAACAAAGAAGTATTGCCGTTATTGTCGGTGTAGCAGAAAGGGCCACTGACCGAGGCGGTCATAGTGTGTATTGCTCCTTGGTGTATATCGATAAGGATGGCCTGATCCAAAATGTTCATCGTAAATTAATGCCAACCTACGAAGAAAGACTCACTTGGGCATCAGGTGATGGACATGGTTTAAGAACTTTCCCCGTTGGTCCTTTTACGATGGGCGCCCTGAATTGTTGGGAAAACTGGATGCCATTATCGCGCGCAGCATTGTATGGCCAAGGTGAAAATTTACATGTCGCTATATGGCCGGGCGGAGAACATAACACACACGATATTACTCGCTTTATCGCAAAAGAAAGCCGCAGTTATGTGATCTCAGCGTCGGGTTTGATGAGAGCGGAAGACTTCCCTGCTGATACGCCTTATTTAGACGAAATATTAGAGCACGCCAAGCCAATGTTGGCTAACGGTGCATCCTGTATTGCCGGACCCGATGGTGAATGGTTAGTGGAACCTCAAATTGGTAAAGAAGGAATCTACCTCGCCACGTTAGACTTTAACAAAGTGCTTGAAGAGCGACATAGCTTTGACCCTGTAGGTCATTACTCTAGACCGGATGTGACGCAATTACATATTAACCGAGAAAGACAAAGCACCATTAAAATAAAAGACTGATTGATTCATTGTCAGAAAAGATTCGTTAGAGATAACTCTCTAATAAACTCATTTTGCTCTTTGTCGTTTACAGCGCTCAGAGCAAAATTTCACCTGTGCCCAATCTCTCTCCCACTTCTTACGCCACGTAAACGACCGCTGACAAACAGGACAAATCTTTTCGGGTAAATGCGTTTTTTTATGAGTCATAGAAGGCATTACGTAAGCTTCAAAAAAACGGATCTCTGTTTAAGGGATCTGACCCTTTAAATCACTAGCCATTCGTTTATTTTGATCATGGCGTATTATCTAAATCTTCTTCTCTAAATAATATTTCTGAGTAGGCTTGCTCTAAAGCGTCGAAGGCGTCAGTGGGCACTTCATATTGAAACTGATCTCTACGCTTTTTAGAAATTGTACCATTCTGCTCTAGGCAGAAGATGACCAGTTTAGACAGTGTTTTGTCATTGATGTCGAATTGGTTGTTGATGTGCCGCTTTAGGACATCGTATTGATTTAAGTAGGCAACTTCTTTTTTGATGTAATCTTCCATGGCTTCTTCGCAGGCTTCTGCCATGAGTTCGGCACAAGTGGTGCCGTCCCAATAACGATAAATAGCGTCGTGACCTTGAAAGGTAAAAGTGAAATTTTCCGTATCAAGATAGTCCACTTGCCAGAGTTGTCTTACCTCGGATGAATAATCGGTTAATGCTTTTAAATATTGACGCTCTTTATTATGCAAAACAGCCGAAACAGGAAGGAGAAGACCGTTAGCCAGTTTGCCGCTACGACATAAAACATGATGAAAGAGAAAGCGTGATAAGCGGCCATTACCATCCATGAAGGGATGTAAGAACACAAAGCCAAACGAAATGACGGCACCGAGTACGATAGGATCAATATTGTCGGGCAGCTCATTAGTGAGTGCTTCCCATTCGTTCATGAGTGTTCGACACAATTCTGGTTCTGGCGGTACGTAAGTGACACCTATAGAGCCTGATCCGTTGCTTAGATAATTTTGTTCATTGCGATAAGACATCGCCCATTCGTATTGATTATTGATCGTGGCATTTTGTAATTCGATCAAATAGCCTTCATCAATATTACGTGGTTTGTGAGCTTGTTTTAATAAATTGGTATAGCGTTGTATTTTACCGGTATCTGGCAGCTCTTTTTCGATGGCAAAAGAATCTCTGGTTTCACTCAAATACACCCATGAAAGCGCTCGGTTTAATAAAGATTCATCCAACGATTCTGTGAAGGCTTTGGCTTTTTGCAATACATCAACCGCAAGTGCTTTTTCTAATCGGGTGGTTCGTCTTACTGTCACACAATAGTCTAATGAACCAATGACATTGATGGTTACTCGCCAGCGTATATTTTTTTGCTCAGCGCCTGTTATATAGTCTTTTGGGTCTAATAGGGGGACGTATTTTCCATATTTCAGTTCTGTCGTGCGTTTAATACTTTGGTGGTTGAAGTGTTCCCAAAGCAAGCAGGCGATACGGATGTATTTGCCTGTTGGCGACGCTTCATAATGTTCGAGAATGTCAGTTTCTTCTACTAGAGACATCACTTGAGCAAGAACCTGTAGATTCAAACCTTCGTGTTTTAAGGCGAATAGCACATGATCTAATAATCTGTCTTTTGGTTTTAGTGCCGCAGGGGTTGCGAGAGTATTTTCTATTTGCTGTTTTTTGGTTACAGACATGATGCGTGCGGAAGAATGCAAAGACAGCGCTTTGACATCAGGGTGTTCGATTAAATAGGCGTATCCTACGTATTCATTTTTCATGATTCAAACCAGAAAATATTTTCGTGACTAAGATTTTTGTTCAGTTTTGCATTTTATACAAGAAAATATTTTTGTAGATAAGATTTTTATTCAAAAAGGGTCCTAGCGAAGAAAATTGTTCGGCGTTGGGATGGCGAATTGATGCCATTTTAGCGCTTCATTAACTAAGAAAATCGTTCAGTAGCTAAGATTTTTGTTCAGCTTGGCCGCTTTGCTCAGAAAATTGTTACATCTTTTTATAAAACGAATAAAAAAGG
>CAXBGJ010000275.1:0-4200 GCA_963975045.1 uncultured Marinomonas sp.
TAGGTGTTTGTAACCAAGGTGATGTCTTTGCTACTTTGCTGAAGACTGATCATTAAATCGGATAAAGATTTAATGGATTTAGCATTCTCTCCAATCTGATCATTGATTAGGGAAATCACTTTCTCTTGTTCAACGGATTCTTGGGCAATTTTTTTACTAGACAGTGCTACATTACTTACTGAGTGCGCCCTTTCTAACAATGCTTTTGAAATTTTCTCTGCGTGCTCAACACTGATTGATGTTCTTTCCTTGCCTGATTCCATGGAATGAACCGTGTTGTTAACGCTTGTATTCAAGTTCGCGAGGACTTTTTCTATATCGTCTGTGGATTCACTGGATCTTTTCGCAAGCGTTCTTACTTCATCTGCAACAACAGCAAAGCCTCGGCCAGTTTCACCCGCTCTTGCGGCTTCGATGGCGGCGTTTAGAGCGAGTAGGTTAGTTTGCTCTGAAATGCTTCTGATAGCATTAAGAAGCTTTGTAATGGATTCTACGTCGGATGTTAACGAATTGAGTGAATTTGAAACAGCGGATGTATTTTTGGATAGCAGCTGCATATCTTCCATGATTTCTAGGGTTTTATTACTGTCACCTAAAATACCTTGTTCTAGTTCTCTAATAAGGTCGGCTGATTGAGTACTGCTCATAGTAATGGATCGCATTGTGTGAGAAACATCTTCTGTTGATGTCGCAACCAGCTGAGCGCGTTGGTTGCTTACAACAACATGGTTTGTTACTTCTTCGCTGATTTTCTTAATTTGACCACTACTAGCCACTAATTCGTTCGCGATACCTTGGTAATCCGTAAACAAATTCCCCAGCTTATCAAGTAGTGAGTTAAAGGCAATTTCAGCGTTGGAAGTAGGCATGGTCAAGCGAATCGATAGATCGTTATTATTTGAGATGGTTTCTATTGCATGGGCAATTTTCATATTTGAGGTGGATTCTTTTTTCATTAGCAATGCCATGTAAATCAATATAATTGCTTCACTAATAGCAAAAATACAATGCACAATCATCACCCATATAGTATGAGGTCCAGCAAAAATCATAACAGGCATGTCACCTATGTGAGTCCCCGCCATTTGAAGAAACATAAAACTAATATGATAGATAGCAGTGGTTAACAATGCCGCAATGATTGGTTTCCAGCTTTGGTAGATTAAAAATACAACCATAGTGGCGAAAATATGGAAGTGCATCTCGATCATGCCAAGCTGGCTCTGAATCAAAGCAGATGACGTCAACATCATTAAGATGCCAGCGCACACCGAAAATGCTGTATTGCCTTTTAAAACAGTATAGGCAAATTGAGTCAACACAAAGAGCACAATTGAGCTTATCAATGTGAATGAAAACAACGCTGCTCCAACGAGTCCACTGATTAATAAAACAGGGATCTGTAAGAGTAAAAAACGATAGATAAATAAATCATTTTTTAGGGTGCTTTCAATTGGTGATGTCATTATTGGTCTTCCAGTTAGTTATTTAGTAAATCTATGTATACAGCTAGAAAAAGAGTATTTTCTTCCTAACGGTTTAATAAGTATACAGGTACGTTTAAAACATATATTTAGATCTAAAATTTAATAATAATCAAAGATTAAGTTGTTTTGTATGGTGTGCTTTTGTGTGTTTGTGTGGGCGTTTTTATACCACATCCAGATATGATCCCGTATTACATGATTTTTACGCTTAGAACAATCAACTCAATGGCAGTGAGTTAGATTGCTAACAGTATAGGTGTTATTTAGTAGGGCAAAATAAAAGGCTGTTATGACCTTATAAGTCTACTTGTAAACGCTGATCTATTGGTGGTGGACAGGAACTTTCTCGCACAATTAATTGAGTAGGGAGGGTCATTTCAGGGTTGGGTTTTTTACCTGATAAAATGTCGAGTAACAGTTTCATCGAGGTTTCTCCAATGAGCTGTCGTGGTTGGTGAATCGTGGTTAATTCAGGCACGCAATATTCACTGAGTGCAAGATTGTCAAACCCAATAACCGACAACTCACTGGGGACTGGAATACCCATTTCTCGGGCTATTTTCAGTACGCCAATCGCGGCCTCGTCACTGTGGCAAACAATGGCGGAGGGTTTATTGTTTAAGGACAATAGTTGTTTGCCAAGGTTGTAGCCTGCGATGTAAGACAAATCACATTCCAAAATGTAACCTTCGGTAGAGGGGAGTTTCCATTTTTTCATGGTTTCGGTGTGACCATTTACGCGGGCATTATATACAGGATTGCTTCTTTTTCCTGTGATGCAGGCTATTTTGTAATGCCCCATCATAATCAAATACTCAACGCCTTTTTTTGCGCTGTAATGATTGTCTATATGCACAGTGGGCACTGGAATATCGGAAAAATATTCACCAGCAATGACAATGGGTAATTTCACTTCGCCGGCACTATTCACAATCATGGATTCAGGCACATCAGAGGAAAGCGATAAAACACCATCAACTTGTTTACTGTCAAATAGATCAAAGTAACTGCGCAGCCGAGAGGACTCGTTCCCTGCATCGCCAATGAGCAGCTTGTAGCCGTTTTTATGTGCGAGTGCTTCGATACCGTGTACGACGTCAGAAAAAAATGTGCTGTCTATATTGGGAAGCACAACGACAATGGTTTTAGACTCACTTTTACGCAAGCTTCGGGCAAGGCCGTTGGGTGAATAACCAACGTCAGAAGCGGCTTTTTCTACTTTAAGACGGGTGATTGGTGACACCATCTCTGGGTTAGTCAATGCTCTAGAAACGGTTGCGGTCGATACACCAGCCAACTTCGCTACATCTTTAACAGTGGCCATAAGAATCCAATAGCAAACAGTAAGAAAGAAGAATGGCGTTCAAGTGCATAGCCTTTTAATGATGAGTCGAAAAAAAAACGTCATATTAACCAAAAACCTTCTCTAAACACAGTGGCTATTCCATAGGGAAGCCGCGATAAGAAGGAAAAGTCATCAGGGTTTTAACCCTGATGACGTAGGATTACGATATCGTATTAATAAGCAGCGTCTTCAAAGTAGTACTCTGCAGCGTTTTCTTTAGTTACTAAGTCAGCACCTAAAATAACGCGAGATGGTTCGTGGTATAAGTAGCCAAGTTTTTCTTGTTTTACACCATGAACTGCCAACGCAATACCGGACGCTATCATCGATGGGCTATAAGTCACGGTTGCACGTACCATTTTATTGCTGTGTTGAATCATTTCGATAATGTCTTTAGAACCTGCACCACCCAATACGGTTTTGATGTCTGTACGGCCAGATTCTTCAATCGCCTTTAAAACACCTTTTAACATATCATCATCTTGGCACCATACAGCGTCAATTTTAGGGTGTTTTTGAAGGAAGTTTTCCATCACAGCTAGGGCTTTTTGAGTCGACCAATCACCAGGTTGTGAGTCAAGAATTTTGATGTTCGGATAAGTCGCCATGACATCATTAAAGGCGTCTACACGTTGTTTATTGATTGGAATCTGTAGACCTTCAATAACCACAATGTTGCCTTTACCAGACATTTCTTTGGCAAGCCATTGGCCACCCACACGGCCTAAACCTGCGTTGTCCCCAGCGATAAAGACATTCTGAGCGGGATGAGCAAGCTCACGATCCACGACAACAGTATAAATGCCTTCGTCGTAGGCTTCTTCAATGACTTTTTGCAGCGTTGCTGGGTTATGAGGAAGGATAACCAAGGCGTCTATGCCTTTTATCATCAAATCTTCCACGTCGCCGACTTGTTTCGAGCCTGAGCTAGAAGCAACGACATAAAACTCAATATCTTTTTCTTTGGCTTTTAAATCTTCAGTCGCTTTGTTCGCCCACCAAAGTAAACCCGCAGTCCAGCCATGGTCGGCAGATGGGACACTAACACCGACCTTGTATTTGGCCGCATAGCTTGAGCCAACAAAGGCAAAAAGCATCGTAAACACTGCGATTACTCTCATGATGTTATTTTTATATTTCATGGATACTCTCCGTTCTACATTATTTTAATAGCGAGCAAAACAGGTGTTTTACTCAGATTCTTGTCTTTCTGTTTATGCATTACACAGTGAGAAAGACGAAGTCGTTAGCGGTCGCCTTTAAATTGAACCAGTACCGCAGTCAAAATCACGAGCCCTTTCACCATGCCTTGAAGGTAAGGTGAAATTCCCATTAAATTCAGCATGTTATTAATAATACCTAGGATGA
>CAXBGJ010000276.1:0-4139 GCA_963975045.1 uncultured Marinomonas sp.
CCTGTATCATACTTTGTAGGCGTACCATCTCTCTTTTCGAGCTACTCACGGAACGATTATTTTCTATTAAAGACAAAGCAATCCGATATTTTTCTAATGCTTGCCCTTTTTTATCATTGTCTAAATCCAGTCCAGCCTGCTTTACCAGTAAATCACGATAAGCTAATGCATGAGCATATCTAACTAAAACAATATGGTGCTTTACTATCACTCGACTGACAACGCGATTTTCAGGAATGTTTCTCATTTCTCTAAGAATGTACTTAAGCGCACCACAAACTTGATCAAACTGTTCTTGGCTCCCTACACGCTCCCGAGCCACTTGTAGTCGCCCTGACTTTAATTCAGTCAATAAATGTACTAAAAAAGCCTGCTTCGACACAAATTTTGACTGATAATTAGCCTTTTTTAGCTGTCCTATAACGTAAAGTAAATATTCCAAGAAAAAAACTTTGGTCTCTTTCGTTAAATAGCGATCAGATATCATTTCTAAGGAATAAAGCAACCGCTCACTTCGACTCGATAAACGAGAAAGTAACTTTTCTCTTAGCGCTCTTTGTTGTTTTTTCCTTCGGAAAAAAACTGGAAGTAGACAGCACAAAAACAATAAAACAACTGAACCTGAAATTAACATATTTGATTTCACTACATAATAAGCGTCTAACACTGACTTTCTTAAAAAAACAAATAAGTGACGTACTTTTATATAACACTGAGGACGCTATGAAAACAAAAAAAGATCAGAGAATCTGATCTTTTTGTTTATTCTAAACTTATTTATCGAGCGACCGAAAAACCAAGTAGCATATAAAAAATCATAGCAGCCAGTAAAGCGGAAGCAGGAACAGTAATTACCCACGCTGCTGCGATACGTAATAGAGCAGAACGTTTAACCAATTCTTTCTTCGTGGCTTTCTTCAACCCTTTACGCTCTGAAGAAGAAATAGGTGAAGACGCTCGCGCCGCTTTCAACTCTTTCAAAATACTGCGTTTCTCTTCTACGTCTGCCAACTTGAATCTTTTCACAAACTCTTGAGTCTGCTGTCCGTTAAGACCCGCTAACTCAGAATGAGAAGTAATAGCAGCCAGTTTCTTCTCGTAAGACAGTTTCAAATATTCACGTAAGAAACCTACGCCAAAAATACCGCCAACAGCAATATGTGTAGAACTTACAGGCAAACCAAGCTGAGACGCAATAATGACGGTAATCGCAGCGGCCATGGCAACACAAAATGCTCTAGTCTTGTCTAACTCTGTAATTTCAGACCCTACCGTCTTAATCAGTTTAGGCCCAAACAAAGCAAGACCGACTGCGATACCTAGACCACCCACTACCATGATCCAAAGAGGGATTGAGGCCTTACTAGAAACAGCACCTGTCATCAACGCATCATTAATCGCGGCAAGAGGCCCAATGGCATTGGCAACATCATTCGCGCCATGAGCAAAACTTAACAACGCCGCAGACACAATAAGAGGAAGGGTAAATAAGCTATTTACAGCATCTTTATTATTTTCCAACGCCGATGCCGCTTTTTCTACCATAGGTCGAACAATGAAATAGACGGTCAGTGCGATCGCAAGCGCAATAAGGCCCGCAGTAACAAAATCTAATTTCCAAATTTTCTTCAGACCTTTCAAAATTAGATAAGTTGAGAAGGCCCAAACCATGAATGCAACAAGCAAAGGAACAACCTTCTTCGCGGATTCAATCATGTCACTTTTGTAGGTAATTGAGCGCTTGATATACATCAAAAATAAAGCCGCAATCACACCACCCAGCACAGGAGAAATGATCCAACTTGCAACAATAGCAATCAATTTATCCCAGTTTGCAATATCCAAACCACCAGCAGCAACACCAGCCCCCAAGACACCACCGACAATTGAGTGTGTTGTCGACACCGGTGCGCCAAGATAAGTGGCTAAATTAAGCCAAATTGCCCCGGCAAGTAAAGCCGCCATCATAACCCATATGAAGGTTTCGGTATCGCCTATTGAATTAGGGTTTATGATGCCGTTCTTAATGGTTCCAACAACCGTACCACCAGCAATCAAAGCACCAGCTGCTTCAAAGACAGCGGCAATTAAAATTGCACCTGTCATAGACAACGCTTTAGACCCTACCGCTGGCCCTACATTATTGGCCACATCATTGGCACCAATATTCACTGCCATATAAGCGCCGATAGCCGCGGCTATCGCTAAAATGGATAGATTAGAAACCCCCATTCCATTAGATGATGCATAAAAACCAGCGGCTAACACAAACGCTAAAGCAATTAATACACGAACAAACTCATGACCACTCAATAAAGTGGATTCTTCTTTCGGGCTATTTGTAAGATCCATACGGGCTCTTCTTTCTATAATTAATCTATACCAAACCGTTGTTAGTTGAAGGTACTCTACATTAACAACGCCATGCTGATCCTAGCATCTCGAATTCATTTGGCTCTCAATTTATCCCGTTACATTTCGGTAAAATGTAAATTTTGCGTCATTCTACACTGCGAGTCTTTAGATAAAAAGACCTAAAATCATTGATAACAACGACCCAAAAAAGAACAAAAAAAAGTGCCTCAAAAGGCACTAAATAACAATATACTACAGAAATATGACCGTTTTGTTACAGTTTAAATAACCGAACTAGACGCTATTCACATAGAGCAATAAATACAGAACACTTAACACTCAATCACATTAACCGCCAATCCGCCGCGCGATGTTTCTTTGTACTTATCATTCATATCTCGCCCTGTATCGCGCATAGTACGAATTACCTTATCTAAAGAAACGTAGTGCGTTCCATCTCCTCGAAGCGCCATACTGGCAGAGTTAATGGCTTTCATAGACCCCATGGCATTACGTTCAATACAAGGGACCTGCACTAACCCTCCAATAGGGTCACACGTTAATCCTAAATTATGCTCCATACCAATTTCAGCGGCATTTTCTATTTGCTCAGGAGAGCCCCCAGTAGCGGCTGCCAAACCAGCCGCCGCCATAGCGCAAGCCGATCCCACTTCCCCCTGACAACCCACTTCAGCGCCAGAAATTGAGGCATTCTCTTTAAACAAAAACCCAATAGCCGCCGCCGTGAGGAAAAAATCAATAACCCCCTCTTCGCTAGAACGAGGGCAAAACTCCCAATAATAATGCAACACTGCTGGAATAATACCTGCTGCGCCATTTGTAGGAGCGGTTACCACGCGACCACCGGCGGCATTTTCTTCATTCACCGCCAAAGCATAAAGATTCACCCAATCCATTGCGCCCAGTGACGGTGTGATCATATCCATACGTGTTTTACTGGTTAAATCCCTATACAAACTTGCCGCTCTTCGCTTTACCTTCAAGCCACCAGGCAAAATACCTTCATTTCGAATTCCTTGCTGTACACATGCTTTCATTGCAGACCAGATGGAAAGAATCCCCTGTTTAATCTCTTCCTCTGTTCTCCAATATTTTTCATTCTCTATCATAATCTGTGCAATGCTCTTGTCTTGTGTTCGGCAAAGCTGAATGAGCGTTTCGGCATCATGAAAAACATGAGGGAGTTCAGTCGTATCTTCAACTAACGCCACATTCCCGTGTTCGTCTTCTTGGACAATAAAACCACCACCAACAGAATAAAATGTCGCTTGATGAATAACTTGATCGTTAACATCAAAAGCCACCAGAACCATGCCATTCGCATGAAAATCCAAACGATCAATACGGTGATAAATAATGTCTGTGGCAACATCAATATCGATAGCTTGTTGAGCTAAAAGGTTAAGCTGCGACAGAGCCTCTATTTGCTTAACGCGCTCACTCACACCACTTGGGTCAATTGATTCCGGCAGCTCACCTTCCAGTCCCATTAATACCGCCGTTCCAGTACCGTGACCTTTACCTGTAGCACCAAGCGAGCCATATAGATCCACTTTCAAGCGAGTAACTTTCGATAATAAATGTCGATCTTGTAATTGGTGAGCAAATTGATTCGCTGCCACCATAGGGCCAACAGTATGAGAACTTGACGGTCCAATGCCCACTTTAAACAGATCAAATAAACTGATTGCCATAACCTTTTCCTCTGTCGTCAGGTGTTCACCCGTACGACGATCAAAATACAAAAATACGATAGTACTAAT
>CAXBGJ010000277.1:0-4115 GCA_963975045.1 uncultured Marinomonas sp.
TGGACTGATCACCGAAGATGGCCGTATTGAAGGCAATCTAAAGCCGTTAACCCAGAAATTAATAGCACTAAATGACATTTTAGATAAAGAAAAGTCTCAAGTGTTTGCGCAACGTTCAGAGTTGAATCGTAATATCCTGAACTTGAAAGACGAATGTAAACAACTGGAATCCGATGTTTCTTCGCTAAAAGGTGGCGTTAGTCCACTTTCACAGAATACAAAACGTCTTATTGCATTACTTAACGACGCCAATATTAAGGCGACACCATTAAGTCATTTAGCAGAAGTGACTGATAGAAAATGGCAGGATGCGATTGAAGGCTACCTTGGCGCTCAACGTGAAGCGCTGATCGTAGAACCGGATGACGCCGAAGAAGCCATCCGTATATTTCGAGCTCACCGACGTCAGTTAATGGGCTGCCGGGTTATCGATACAACCCAAACACGACTTTGGTTAAATCGCGGTGATAATAACTCGGCATTGCGCTTTATTCGTTGCAATAATGATCACGCTCAAGCTTATATTAATCGACGTTTAGGCGGTATTAAGCCCGTCGAAACTGAACGTGAACTACTCCGTGAAGACAGTGCAATGACAGCCGACGGTATGTTAAAACTGGCCGGGACGATTTCTACTATTCGGTTTGTGCCTCACATGATGGTTGGTATTAATACTGAAGGCATGCGTGAGTCACGCGAAAAGCAGCTTACAAGCCTTAGTAGTGAGTTAATGGACTTCTTGAAAGCAGACCAACGTCTTGAACAGGCGGATTCATTACTTGGCCGAGTGATAGCCAATAATCAATTTGATGTAGACAGCATTGGTAATGCAAGTCATACCGTTACTCGATTAACCCAGGAATTAGAATCGGTTGAAGCTGAAATGTCACAGCTTCAAAAGCATGATGACACGGAACTTCAAGATCGTATCGAAGAACTGAAAATACGCATTGCTAATGTTGAATTAGAGCAGAAGAAGTTGGACCGCGAACGCCAACAAATTGCAGAACAATTTGGCGCGCTAAATACACAAAAAAGCCAGTTGAGTTCTGCACTCGCAGCACTGGATGAAGAGCGCAATAAATTAACCTCTAACCCTCGATACGATGCTGAATTTGCTAGTGAACGCTATTCATTATTAGAAAGCAGCATGGTAAATGGGGCAGCTATCTATAAAGAAGCCATCAGTCGAGCTGAAAAAGCCAACGAAAAAGCCCGCAGCTTTGACCAGAAGGTACGTAAAGAGGTCGCAGATCATTATGGTAAATATCATCAAGCGAATTTAGATAATGATGTTCAACTGGATTACTTAGAGTCTAAATTCGAAGAGTTTGAACATTATGTTTCATATCAAATCGACATTCTGAGCGAAACGGAATTGGCCAAATACGCGAAACGCGCGGAGCTGGCTCGTAAAGAAGCGGAGGAAACCTTCCGCTCGGATTATGTGTCTAAATTGAAAGACTCTTTAGACCAAGTCGCTCATATAATTCGAGAGCTCAACCACAGCTTAAAGCGTAGACCCTTTAACCTGGAAATCTATCAATTCCGTTATTACCCTAATGGGGATATGAAAGACATTCTCGACCTTGTTGAACGCTTTAGCGCGCAAGATCAGGCGAATGTAGGTGGATTGTTTGACCCGCATCTAAGTGATGATCCTGAGCATGCACGCGCTATCGCATCCATTCAGGAACTTATATCGGATGAAGACAAGCAACAAGACCTTGCTGACTACCGCAAATTTTATAACTTCGAAGTCGATATTTTGGACGCCGAAGGCAATAAAAAAACCACGCTGAGCCAGCGCATTCAAACAGGGTCTGGTGGTGAGCACCAAATACCATTTTACCTAGCCATTGCGGCCGCCTTATCTACTACGTATCGATTACATGAAACCATGGAGGGAGATATCATTGGTGGATTCTCTTTGGCCATGTTTGACGAGGCATTTAACAAAATAGACATGGTAAAAACCTCAACATGTATGGGCTTTATGAAAGACATTGGACTGCAAGTAATCGCCGCGGCACCAGATGATAAGCGTGCCGTAATGGCCGCCAACATGGACACCATTATCAGTGTGTGGCGTGAAGGTGGTGCGGTTTCTATTGACGTAGCTTACCCAAAAGAGAAGGGCCAAGTTCTCTTGAATGGAGAGTCCAATAGCTTGTTAACGTCGGCATAAATAGGAAAACTATGAACGTACAAACGCAAATTGACCAACGCATTAATGAAAAAATCGATATTCATCATATGACACTTGAAAACGAGAGTTATATGCACAATGTCCCTGAAGGAAGCGAGTCTCATTTTAAACTCGTTTTGGTAAGCGACGCATTTCAAGGAAAGAGATTGGTTCAGCGACATCAACTTGTGTACGCAACACTGCAAGAAGAAATGACAAAAATTCATGCACTTGCAATGCATCTGTATTCAATTCAAGAATGGAGTGAGCGTAATGCGCTTGCTCCTTCATCGCCAAAATGCCACGGAGGCGAGTAGGGCGAATACCCCAAACTCGACGCGCTAATGAGTATTTCAGTCACAGTAAATGATTCTATAAACACGGTGACAATCACGATTGTTGGTAGCTTCGACTTTTCTTTGTTTAATGATTTCCGTGAGGCTTACTCTGACCTCACGAATCATTATAAAGTCTATGTTATTGATATGAGTATGGTTGAATATTTAGACAGTGCGGCATTAGGAATGCTGTTGAGTATGAGAAATGCCATTGAATTAGAGAGCAATATTCAGCTTAAAGGAGCAAATGCCTTTATTAAAAATATTCTAATGATTTCTCGTTTCGATAAACGCTTCGATATTCAATAAGGCAAGACAGATGAAATTATTATGCGTAGACAGTGAACCCGTTTACCGCGAAATTATTTCTTTATGCGCGGAAAAAGAAAATGTCAGGGTCAGGAGTGTTAGCAGTTACGACGATGCTGTTCAGGCTTTTATTGACTATGCACCAGACATGGTGACATTGGATGTTGTTGTAAAAGGCGGTAGTGGCTTCGACCTCGTTAAAAAGCTCAAAGCGTTATCTGGTAATCGTTTTATCCCTATGATTTTTCTCTCTTCACAGACGTCAGATACCGTTATGGATAAATGCTTTAAGTCTGGAGCGGATGATTTTATTCCAAAACCATTTAATGAAGTACTGTTCAACATTAGACTAAAAACGCACATGCGTCATGTCGAATTAATGAAAGAAATGTACCGTAAAAATAAAGCGCTCACTTATTATCAAACGATGATAGAACGTGAGCATGAAATGGCTCACCATGTTCTTGATCATATTCAAACGCGCAGTGAAAACAACTCTGAGCATGTTGTTATTACTCGACTATCAGCCGCTAGCTTTAATGGCGATCTCGCCTTAGTAAAGACTCGATCAGACGGCGCTCGTTTAATTTTTGTAGGCGACTTTACGGGGCATGGCTTACCCGCTTCTATTGGGGCATTACCCGTCATGCACGCTTTTTTTGACGCCGTTGATGATTTACTCGATGTAAATGAACTTGCAGGAGAGATGAATCGAATACTGTTCAGTATTTTGCCCGATTACATGTTTTGTGCAGGCTACTTAATATTAATGACTCCAAACGGTGAAATTCTGTATTGGGGAGGCGGAATGCCAAACGCATTGATTCGAAGAGCTTGTGGCGCTATAGATTATTTGCGATCGAATCATATGCCATTAGGTATTCTTCCTGCATACGAGTTTGAAGCCGATTTGCAAAGAAATAAATTAAATGCGGATGATACTCTAGTGATTGTTTCGGATGGCGTCTTAGAGCTTAAAAACGGCCATGACGAGATGCTTGGAGACGATCGGGTGGAAAAACTAATTTCAACGGCTTACGCAGAAAAAAGCCTAATTTTGGCGCAGAAAATGACAGAAAAAAATCTTACTGAGTACCGAGGTGAATCTGTGCAGCTTGATGACATCACTCTTGTCGCACTGAGGAATGAACGCCTGCAGCAATAAGAGCCGCAGGCTGTCTATAATATTAAGACTTTTTAGCGCCTTTTTTCTTATTCTTATTACCTTGTGCTTTATGCTGAGGTTTTGGAAAAGGTCTTTTTTCAGGCTCAGTACGCAA
>CAXBGJ010000278.1:0-4079 GCA_963975045.1 uncultured Marinomonas sp.
CCCGGTTTAACCACTAAACGCTTTACTTGATGGCGATCACCTTGATCAACCCTTTGATAGGTGCCCCAAGGACGATGCACTGTTGTGTGGTACTTATGTTCTTCTCGTCCCTCGTCTTTGATGCGTTTAACGATCTTTTTCACGTCCTGCGATCTGTCTTTATTCATCACCAGAACCGCATCCGCCGTTTCAACGATAACCAAATTATCCACGCCAACAGCGGCGACTAAGCGGGATTCAGACCGTACCAAGCAATTATTCACCCCTTGCGCCATCACATCGCCTAATAAGACATTCTTAGCGTCATCTTTATCTGCATAATCATACAAGGAGTCCCACGTACCGATATCGCTCCAATCACCCAGATAAGGAACTACTTTCGCTTGAGTTGTTTTTTCCAACACAGCAAAATCAATGGATTCTTCGGGGCATTCTGAAAATTGCAGAGAGTTAATGCGTACAAAATCTACATCTTCCGTACGCTGCTGATATGCCTTATGAACAGCTTGAAAGATATCATTTCGATGAAGTGTTAATTCATTCAAATATACGGACGCTTTAAATAAAAACATACCGCTGTTCCATAAGTACTCACCAGAATCTAGGTAAGATTGAGCTTTTTCAAGGTTGGGTTTTTCGACAAATTCAAGTACAGCCGAATCATCACCAAAGCGGATATAACCATAGCCTGTTTCTGGACGAGTTGGTAACACACCAAACGTCACCAAACCACCTTGTTTCGCTAATCCGATGGCTTGAGCGACGGCTAATTCAAATGCAGCGACATCGCGAATTTCATGATCCGCAGGTAACACTAGCAACAAAGCATCGGGGGATTGATTACGTAAGGCTTCTAATGCTGCCAATGCGATGGCTGGCGCAGTATTTCGCCCCTTAGGCTCCAGTAAAATACGCGCCTTTTTAACACCAATAGATTGCAGTTGCTGTGCGATCAAAAAACGCTGATCCTCATTACACACCACGATAGGGTCGCTAATAACACTAGACAAGGTAAGACTATCAAGCGATAAAGCCCGTCTTATGGTTTTCTGAAGGAGACTGTATTCTTTATCCGTTAACGGCAGGCATTGCTTGGAAAAATACTCCCGCGATAACGGCCACAGCCGGCTTCCCGCACCACCAGATAGGACAACAGGAATAATATTCAGACTAAGCCCTCGTCAAAAGAATAGATTAAAGCAGTGGGTTCTTAGCTAACTCTTCACGCTCAGCCCATCGAACTGCCGCCCAGAAATAGACAATGGGAAAAGCGTACATCATTACGCCAATATTATGACTAAACATCACCTGACTAAGGCCAAAGTCCATATAGCTCATCGGAACCAAAGCCCCAGCCATCGCATAAGACTTAACATTCCAATTATCAGGGTATTGCCGTATTTTTTTAAGGAATAGTTTAAGCGGAATAAGATATATGCTCATAAGAAAAATAAAGCCAACAATGCCATTTAGACCAAGTGCATTTATGTATTCATTATGTGCATGGCTATAACCAAGAACCTCTTTAGATACAATGCCTTCTTCAACAATTTTGGCTTTCACCGATACGCTTCCATACTCACCCACGCCAATGAAAGGCGAGCCTTTGAACATTACTAAGGCCGCTTTCCACATTTCAAACCTAAGGCCAACTGACGTTTTTTTGTCTACACCAGTATCGTACTTAACAACATCGCTAACAGCCTCGTCAATACGATCCTTAATTCCAGTTTGTGGGACAGCTACGGCAACAACGATCAAAAAAACTGACGTCGCTAATGCTCCAACCAGTGTTTTTTTACCCAACAAGAAGCGACTTTGCCATAACAAGAAAAAACCTATTAGAGGAAGAGCAACCCAACCGCCTCGTGAAGCAGATAATACCGACGCTCCAATACCGCATAGCCCGCCTACTATACCAAGGGCAAGCCATAGATAGCGTTTTTTAGCCAAAAAATACATCGATGAAACAAAGCTAATTAAACCCAGCATCATACCTATATTTCCAAACATAATAGGATGCTGACTACCTTGAGCTCTCCCAAAACCAAGTACGCTACGCTCGTATACTGCCAAGGTAAACGCTAAAATAGCGCCAAGGACAACACCAAACCAAAGCCATTGAACTCGGCCTACTAACTTTAAAAGAAGTAGCATGACGGGAAGAGCTAAAATGAACCTAGACGGACGATCTAGCTCACGAACATGCCAACCATCAAGATAGGCGAATACAAACATTGCAATGGCATAAAGAGCAAAAATACTAAAAAGTACTCGATCTTCTTTGGTAAATTCACTTAATTTCGGTTTTAAAACACATAAGGCAGATGAAGAAAGAAATATTAATACCGTTCCGATACCATAACCACTTGAAATACCAAGAGATAAAGCAAAAGTTAAGGCCGCAGAAAACCACACAAAAGCACTAAAAACAGCTATTAACATATACAACAGATCTCTTAATTGATGCTATAACTACCATCCTATCGTCAAAGTAGACATTATCCAGAATGTAAAGCTAGAATCTCGTTAATCTTAAAGGTTTTACTGCTATCATGCAGCGGATATATGTCATTGATTATAACTAATAAGTAAGATGAGAAATAAGTAAAACTGAACTAACTCTAAAAAAACACAACACATAATTTAGAATTATTCTAAAAGTATAGATTGCATTGGGCTATTATTGACTGGATTGCTGAGTTATTGATTAAGATTTTCAAACCTAGATCTTAAATGTATTGCTCTTAGGATTTTTATTAGGCGTTGCTAGCCTTTCTGAGACCTTTACATGAGCAGTCGATCTAGGGAACATGCGATCAAGTCGAGTTACGCGCCTTAATATTCTGAAAAGCCCAATAGCAGTCAGTAATGTGGCTGATTTATCACTTTCCCACCACTAAACAAGATAATTGAACCTTGTTTAGTGGTTTTTAAACGGATTAACCCCTTGCAGCTCGGATCATCTGGTCAACTCGAAACACGTTGGCAAGAGCAAACAGCATTGCTAGCTTGTTGTCATTTTTAGCTAACCCACGATAAATAGCTTTTCTAAAACCAAACTGACACTTGATGATTCTAAAGGGATGCTCGACTTTTGCTCGAATACTGGCTTTGATATATTCCGTTTGGATCGGCTGTTTATTTTTTATAGGGTGCTTTTTTAAGATTCTTATTTTACTTGGAATCTCTGCAATCAACCAGTCTGCTTTGACGCCTTTTAACTCTTCTCGCTTTTGAGAGCCAGAATCTGCCGAGACAAAATACTCTTCACCATGAAGCAGATTCTTGGTTTCCGTGATGTCGTGCACGTTTGCTGCAGTCGTACTTAGACTATGTGTTAGCCCCGTTCTTGCATCCACACCAATGTGCGCTTTTAGACCAAAGAACCACTGCTTTCCTTTCTGAGTTTGATGCATCTCAGGATCTCTTTCTTTGGCTTTATTCTTAGTTGAGCTGGCGGCTTCAATAATGGTTGCATCCACGATGGAGCCTTCTTTGAGGTAAATACCTGCGTCAGACAACCACCTATTCACTTCTTTAAAAAGCATGCGAGAGTTTGTGTTTTTCTAATAAGTGCCTGAAATTAATGATGGTGGTGTGATCAGGAATGGGGTTATCTAACGATAAGTCAGCAAATAAGCGCATGGACGTGATCTCATACAAGGCATCCTCCATCGCTGGATCACTCATGTTGTACCAATGTTGCATACAATGAATACGGAACATAGTAGATAGCGGATAAGGCCTTCTTCCATTGCCTGCTTTGGGATAAAACGGCTCAATAACCACTTCAAGTTGAGCCCAAGGCATCAACTCATTCATGCGAGAAAGGAAAATTTCTTTACGGGTTTTACGGTGTTTGTTGTTGAACTCGCTGTCGGCAAAAGTGAGTTGGTGTGACATGGTTGAGACTCGAAGACTTAAAATGCCATTGTCTCATGGCTGGAACTTGTTCGCATGTTCCCTAATAGAAGAACTTAAAAAAGAGTTGGCAGAATCAAGAGAGGATGTACGGCTATTAAAAAAAGCATCGTTTAAAATTGGTGTGTTTAAAACGGCTAGATTAATGAAAACAT
>CAXBGJ010000279.1:0-4029 GCA_963975045.1 uncultured Marinomonas sp.
AGTAAGGCCATTTATTTTTTTGCCTCAGGTGCTGGTGGTTGTGCTTGCGGTTGTAGTGTCATTGATACGCGTCCAGAATCTTTTTTCTCTGCGCTGAAGGTTCCATCGTTAATCATATAAAGAATGTAATCGGCCGTAATAGAGTTTTTCATTCGGCTTAAATAGCCATTGCCGGTAATTTCTAGCTTGGATTCAGTGGTTGAATAATGAATTTCATTGCCTTTACTGATGACAATGTTACCGCTCCAGTCAATTTGTTGACTAAATTTGGCGGGTTGCCCTGTGGCTTCTAAATTACTAAATTTGCGAGTGTTCGCGTCTGTTGACACTTTAAGGTACTGCGCTTGAATTTCAATAGAGCCTTGCTTAACAAAAACATTGCCTTTGTAGATGGCTTCACCAGAGTTTTGGTCAAACGAGGCTTCGTCGGCTTGAATTTCTAATGGCTGCTTTGTGTCATCAGGGAGTGCATACGCATATTGGCAAATAATGGCTGAGGTGAGCAATATACTGAAGTTAATGAATTGTTTCATATTTTCCTCGTACAGATCCCGTCATAAAGACTTCTTCTGAATTTATATAAGTTGTGATCGTGCTGGCAGAAGTTTCTCCTTGTACGGAGATAAGTGTCGCGTTTCCTTGGCTCGTTAAAGATTGATCTTTGTCTAAGTAATGTACGCTGTCTGCAGTGAGATTTATGTCTTCTGATTGAAGATACTTTTTAGTCGCTCTAGCGTTGTTCGTTAATAGAATATCATTACTTCCGTCATCAATAACCCCTTTATCTGCTTTTGCACTCCAGCTGCCTGATATTGTATGTCGTTCGACGCTGGGAAATTCTAGTAATGTTTTAGACTTTGTTATGTAGTGCAGTGTTTGTTGTGCATTAAGTGTCTCGACCAGCATGCCGTTGATATCGAATTCTTTCACTTTAACCTGAGTGATAAAGTAGTCTGGGGAGCTGCTTAATGAATTTGCTTCAACAAGATTTTGCTTTGGTGTCGCTCCATACCAGAATAAAGAGGCTAGCAGTACTAGCGCAGCCCCAATAAAAAGCAAACTATTAAAACGAACCATTTTTTTAAGCATCTGCATTACAACGAGCCGCTTGTGCTAATCACGAGTAAGTAAATGCCATAGGAAGCGATAAGGGGCAATCCTAACCATCTAGGGATTTTGTTGTTTTTTGTCTTCTTGAAAAAATAAATAGCAATTGCAAGTGCAACGGTTAAGCCAAGCACCCAAGGGTAATCCCTGCTGATAATGTTTTCATTGATTATGCCTGGAGCGATAAGGGCAGGCAAAGGCAGTACCGTGGCTAAGTTGAATATGTTTGAACCTAGGATGTTGCCTATTGCAATGTCATGATGGCCTTTTCGAACGCTACTGACGGATGCTGCAAGCTCTGGCAGGCTGGTGCCGATGGCGACAATGGTTAAGCCAATGACCAACTCGCTAACGCCAAGAGCCGTTGCAATACCTACCGCACCCCAAACGAGTAACTTAGAGCTGCCAATTAATATCGCCAATCCGATTAAAGCAATGATTAGAGATTTACCAACGGACGCGCCGTCATTCTCTGGCAGGCCTTCTTTTAACTCACTTTGTAAGTCTTTACTGCCGCGAAGCAGAATGGTCAAAACAATGACAAAGGCAGCGATTAATATGACGCCGTCCCATACACCAAGATTTTGATCAAGCAGCAAGAGGCCTGTCAGTAGTGTGATAGCGAGTACGAGAGGGACTTCTTTGGATAAGAGTCCTGGTGCTATTGGAATCGCTGAAAAGAGTAATGTAATACCAAAGACGAGGGCAATGTTGGCAATGTTGGAGCCAAGCACATTCCCAACGGCGATCTCTGGCGCATTATCAAGAGCAGCAATGGCGGAAACAACCATTTCTGGTGCGGATGTACCAAAAGCCACCAATGTAATCCCAATGATCATTGGGCTTACATTCATTTTTTCTGCGACTAAGGCAGAATGTTCGATGAATTTATCGGAACTGATAACCAGTAAGATTAACCCTGCGATTAGGGCAGCGGAAAACAGCAGCATAGCGTCTAAGATACTCACAAATTTTAAGAGGCCCCATTTAATGAGGTTTGGCAATGAAATTCAAGACTTGATATTACAAACAAATTGGATTCTATGGCATGGTGATTTTATTTGTTAGGGGGCAATGTTAGTATCTAGCAATATTTGATATGGATGGAAAGGTGTGTCAGTGCTAGATGCGTATATAAAAGTCCAAGATGTTCATTTTTCACGTGGAGGGCGAGTCATTTATGAAAATGTCTCCTTGACTATTCCTCGCGGTAAAGTGACGGCGGTAATGGGCCCTAGTGGAACAGGGAAAACGACTTTATTGCGGTTGATCGCGGCGCAGCTTGCACCCGATTCAGGGCGTATTATAGTCGATGGTCAAGATGTTCATCGGTTGTCACGTTCGGATTTGTATAAAGTTCGCAAAAAAATGGGCATGCTTTTTCAAAGCGGCGCACTTTTTAGCGATATGTCTGTTTATGAAAACATTGCCTTCCCTTTAGAAGAGCACACAAAACTAGATGCTTCCGCTATTAGAAAAGTGGTTGCACAAAAGCTTTATAGTGTCGGTTTACGTGGTGCAGCGGGCTTAATGCCTGCTGAATTATCTGGCGGTATGGCGCGGCGCGTCGCGTTAGCTCGTGCTATCGCGCTTGATCCAGAATTAGTGATGTACGATGAGCCTTTTACTGGTCAAGATCCTATCTCCAAGGGGGTCTTGGTATCATTGATTCGTGAATTGAACGACTCCGCTAATATTACTTCAGTTGTGGTTTCTCACGATGTGGAAGAGTCCTTGTCGATAGCGGATCATGTTTGTATTCTTGCTGGTGGTCGCGTTATCGCTGAAGGTACTGCTGCTGAAATTCGAGCGTCAGATGACCCTCAGGTCAAACAATTCTTAAATGGCGAGCCTGATGGGCCTGTGCCTTTTCATTATCCGGAAGATGCCGACAGTATGCTTAATAAAGACGGAGCAGCGCAATGAAAGCAATAATATCCATGGGCGCATGGCTTTTTGATTGGCTTGAAGCGGTTGGGCGAGCTGGTATTTTTTTAGTGCAAAGTATTTTTAGAGTGCCGGTGCGTTTTGGTGAATCTATTAATCTACTGGTTAAACAGCTTTACTCTGTTGGTGTTTTGTCTTTAGTGATTATCATCGTCTCGGGTACGTTTATTGGGATGGTGTTGTCACTGCAAGGCTACAGTATTTTGGCTAAATTCGGTTCGGAAGAAGCGGTTGGTCAGCTATTAGCATTATCTTTGCTTCGTGAGCTCTCACCCGTTGTGACAGCGCTTTTGTTTGCTGGTCGAGCGGGGTCTTCTTTGACCGCTGAAATAGGTTTGATGAAAGCAACGGAGCAGTTGTCTAGCTATGAAATGATGGGAGTCGATCCTTTAAGGCGGGTGATTGCACCACGATTTATAGCAGGCGTTATTTGTTTGCCGTTGTTGAGTTTGATTTTTTCAGCGTCAGGCATTCTTGGTGGGCAACTGGTATCGGTTGGCTGGTTGGGTGTTTACGATGGTGCTTTTTGGTCATCGATGCAGCAGTCTGTTCACTTTGATACTGATATTATGAATGGTGTGATTAAAGCGGTATGTTTTTCCGTCGTGGTTACTTGGATTGCGGTTTATCAAGGTTATGAGTGCGTTCCCACTTCAGAAGGGATTGGGAAAGCAACGACTCGTACCGTGGTGTTGGGTTCATTGGCTATTTTGGCGTTAGATTTTGTATTGACCGCCGCTATGTTTGGAGATTTTTAGGATGAGAAGTAAGCGCGCAGAGTTATTGGTCGGATGTTTTATTGTATTGGGTGTTGCGGCCCTTGTTTATTTAGCGGTACAGGTAAGTGGGCTTGCTTTTTCAAGTAAGAAAGACGCGTATCAAGTCGTGGCAAGATTTGATGATATTGCAGGTTTAACGAGCCGAGCTAAAGTCTCTATTGCTGGTGTTGAGGTTGGCAGTGTTGAATCCATCGTA
>CAXBGJ010000280.1:0-4027 GCA_963975045.1 uncultured Marinomonas sp.
ACGAAGCCGAGAGTGGCATGCAGAAAATGTCGGCGCAATTCCGTGAGTTGGGTAGTGATGTCTATTTAACAACAGATAAATTGACAATAGAGACATCGACGAGAGAGACGCGAGCAAGCGAAAAATCAAAAGAAAAGTCGCTGTAAGCGCAAGGAGGAATTATGTCTATTAAACCTCCTGTTGTCTGGTGTGTGGGTGGGTCGGATTCGTCCGCCCACACTGGGTTGCCATCAAATATTTGCATAGGTCAAAATTTAGGCTGCCATGTTCAAAGTATTATGACGGCCACCAAGGTGCAACACTCTCAAGACGGCTATTTGTTAGAGTCGATCTCGTTGTCTAGGTTCAACGAACAATGGCAAACTTTGCTAGATGATCTGCCGCCAGATGCAATTAAAGTCGGTTTGTTGCCATCGGCAGACATTGTGAAAGCCTGCTCTAATTGGCTAGAACGTTTAAAAGCGGACTACCCTAATGTATTAGTGGTATTTGATCCTGTCATGGTGAGCGCAAGGGATAGGCATAATCTAGAGAAAGCGGACTTTGGGGCGGATTTACTCGCTCCTTTGTTGCCTTATGTCGATGTGATTACGTCTAACTTACTGGATATTGAAGCGCTAACGGGGCTATCTGGCAAGCAGTCTATAACCGATTTGCAAACGCAACTGGCTGCGTATTTTTACGCGTCACCGTGTCGCTGGTTGATGAAAGGTGATCACTCTGAAACCGGAAAAACGACGGATTGGTTAGTGAGTCAAACTGCCATTGTCGGCTTTTCAAGTGACACACTAGCCAGGCAGAATGCGGGTGGCACGGGCGGGACTTTGTCGATGGCGTTGGCGAGCTTCATTGCTCATGGTTACGACGTATTGGATGCGATGACCATGGCGAAAGCCTATCTAAATGCGGCATTAAAATCGACAGTGAAGATTGATGAAAAAACCGAACAGTTTGGGCTTCCGGGTTGGCCTTTGCAGATCGAAAATTTACCCATAATAGTGACGCCTCATCAATATTCGAATGTGCCCCATTTGTCATTTGCCAAGATGGATCTTAATAAAATGGGTTTATATCCGGTAGTTGATACGATTGCTTGGTTGACCTTAGTGCTTAAGCAAGGCATCAAATTGGCTCAACTTAGGATCAAAAATCCAGACGATCCTGAGTTAGAAGGAAAAATTCAACAGGCAATCGCCTTAGGTCAAAAGTACAACGCACAGGTCTTTATTAATGACTATTGGCAGCAGGCGATCACCTTTGGTGCTTATGGTGTGCATCTGGGTCAGGAAGATTTGGATGTGGCAGACTTGTCTGCCATTCAGGACGCTGGCCTTCGGTTAGGTATCAGCACTCACGGGTATTACGAAATTGCACGGGCCCAATCGATTAAACCGAGTTACATCGCCTTAGGGCATATTTTTCCAACGCAAACCAAAGATATGCCATCTCAGCCACAAGGGGTAAAGCGCCTCGCCCATTATGCTTGTTTACTTAAAGGCCATTATCCGACGGTTGCCATCGGCGGCATTAACGCTGAGAGGTTGCCTTTGGTTGCGAAAACCGGTGTGACTAGTGTGGCTTTAGTGACGGCGATTACGAAAGCGGATGATCCAGAAGTGGCGACACGGTCACTGATGGCATCCTTACTTCAACACGAAGGAGGAAGTGTTAAATGAACATTATGCTGAATGACGCTGCTTTTGATTTTTCTGGTGAAACGTTAAAGGATTTACTGGATAGCTTGGGGAAAGAAACGAAAGGCATTGCAGTAGCGATTGATCAGCAGGTGGTGCCGAAGAGTTTATGGAGCAACACTGAGCTAAATGAACAGAGTCAGGTTTTTATTTTTGAATCCATTGCTGGAGGCTAGTATGTCGTCTTTTTTTATTGCAGGACATGAATTTCATTCTCGACTTTTTACGGGTACCGGAAAATACGCCAGCGCGGACGCCATGATGGCATCTTTGGCCGCTAGTGAAAGTGAGTTGGTCACTTTGTCTTTACGTCGTATGGATTTGAAACATCAAACCGACAATATCCTACAACCCTTGCAACAACATGGTATTAAGTTATTACCAAATACGTCTGGCGCGCGCACTGCGAAAGAGGCGGTGTTTGCCGCTGAACTGGCTAGAGAAGCATTGGAGACTAATTGGGTCAAATTAGAAATTCACCCTGACCCTCGCTACTTAATGCCGGATGGCGTGGAAACGTTATTGGCAGCGGAGGAATTAATCAAAAAAGGCTTTGTGGTCATGCCTTATGTCCATGCTGATCCTGTGCTTTGTAAGCGATTGGAAGAAGTGGGGTGTCAATGTGTGATGCCACTGGGTTCACCAATTGGTTCTAATATGGGCTTGGCTAGCCGTCCTTTTTTGGAAATCATTATTGAACAAAGTACAGTGCCAGTGATTGTCGATGCTGGCATTGGCGCACCATCGGATGCGGCATTGGCGTTAGAGATTGGTGCGGATGCGGTGTTGGTCAATACCGCCATGGCGGTTGCAAAACAACCCGCGCAAATGGGCAAAGCCTTTCGTCTTGCTGTTGAAGCAGGGCGAATCGCCTATGAATCAGGTTTAGGGGAAAAACGCGTGCAGGCGCAGGCGACCAGTCCACTGACTGAATTTCTAGGTGCTTTGTCATGAGTTCGACATCTAGTTCAAGCACAAATACCGCCAAGGTTAGATTGCTCGAGCAAGCCCCAGCCATTGCCGGTCAATTTAGTGAGTTTGTAGAGAGTGCAGATTGGCAGTCTGTTACTCGTTCACATGAAGAGAAAACCGAGCAAGATGTGCTGCGTGCGCTTGGAAAAAATAAGTTAAATGTGGAGGACTTTACGGCGCTAATTTCTCCCGCGGCGGAACCTTATTTACTTGAAATGGTGGATAAAAGCGAAAAGCTGACCTTACAGCGTTTTGGCAACACGCTGAGCCTATTTGCTCCTTTGTATTTGTCTAACACCTGTGCGAATGAATGTACTTACTGTGGTTTTTCTATGAGTAATGCTATTAAGCGTCTCACACTGAATGAATCTCAGGTTCAAAAAGAAGTAATGGCGATTAAAAGCAAAGGCTTTGATCATCTGTTGTTGGTGACTGGTGAAACCAATAAAGTGTCCATGCCGTATTTTGAACGCATGATTCCGTACATCAAACCGTATTTCAGTCAGTTATCGATGGAAGTGCAGCCCTTGGATACCGTTGAATACAAAACGCTGCAAACCATTGGCTTAGATGGCGTCTTGGTTTATCAAGAAACCTATCGACGCAAGACGTATCTTGAGCATCATTTACGCGGTAATAAATCCAATTTCAATTACCGCTTAGACGCACCGGATCGTATTGGGCAAGCCGGCATTCATAAAATAGGTTTGGGCGTTTTGCTTGGTTTGGAGGACTGGCGCACAGACTCTGTGATGATGGCGCATCATCTACGGCATTTGCAGAAACGCTATTGGCGAAGCCGCTTTAGTGTGGCGTTTCCACGTATTCGACCGTGTGAAGGTGGCATCGTGCCCAAATCGATTATTTCAGACCGACAGCTGGTGCAATTGATTGCCGCATGGCGATTATTTGATAGAGATTTAGAAATGAGCTTGTCGACACGGGAGTCGGCTGAGTTTCGAAATCACGCTGTGCGAATGGGGTTTACTACCATGAGTGCCGAGTCTAAAACGCAACCCGGCGGGTATGCAGATGATTCTCAAGAAGCGTTGGAACAATTCGAAATAAGCGATGAGCGCTCTGTAGCAGACATTTCCGCGATGATCCGATCACAAGGGCGTGAAGTGGTGTGGAAGGATTGGGATCCTGCGCTGTCTCATTTCTAAATAATGGACAGAGCGTAAAGGCGTTCATCGTCATTCTTAAGAATATGTTCATGCTTGCTCGGTTCGTAGGGAAAGCATGTGAATGCGCATTTCCCCTTACACACTCATGACAAGTTATGCATCTGGATTCACTCTCTTTTGCACTGTTTGACAATTAAATCGACATAATAGATTTCATTCAAACAGGAAACAGAG
>CAXBGJ010000281.1:0-4016 GCA_963975045.1 uncultured Marinomonas sp.
AAGCAGGCAAACATTACCCTGCACCAATGGCGGCGATTAAGACGATAGAAAAAGGCATCAGTCAGGACATGGAAAAAGCCCTTGATACTGAAATCAAAGGTTTTATTAAACTGGCGAAAGGCCCTGTGGCAAAATCTTTGGTTAACCTGTTTTTAAGCGATCAGCAGATTAAGAAAATAGCAGGAAAATACGCTAAAAACGCGATACCTGTTAAGCGAGCTGCTGTATTAGGTGCTGGCATTATGGGCGGAGGTGTTGCTTATCAGTCCGCTTCTAAAGGCACGCCAATCATAATGAAAGACATTCGTCCTGAAGCATTAGAGCTTGGTTTGAGTGAAGCGAATAAACTCTTTAATGGTCAAGTAGAGCGTGGACGTTTAACGACAGAAAAAGCCTTTAAAGGCATGAGTGCCATTGTTCCGGCATTAAGCTACGGCGAATTTGAACATGTTGATTTGGTGGTTGAAGCGGTTGTTGAAAACGTGAAGATCAAGAAATCGGTCTTGGCTGAAGTCGAAACGAAGATTGCCGATGATGCGATTCTAACGTCTAACACATCGACGATTTCCATTACTGAATTAGCAAGAGATCTTAAACGCCCAGAAAACTTCTGTGGTATGCATTTTTTCAACCCTGTGCATCGTATGCCGCTAGTCGAAGTTATTCGTGGTGAGAAAACTAGTGATGCCGCTATTGCTAAAACTGTAGCGTATGCTCAAGCGATGGGCAAAACCCCAGTTGTAGTGAATGATTGCCCAGGTTTCCTTGTGAACCGTGTGTTGTTTCCTTACTTCGCAGGTTTCTCTTTGATGATGCAAGAAGGTGCTGATTTTCAAGTGGTGGATAAAACCATGGAGAAATTTGGTTGGCCAATGGGCCCTGCTTACTTATTAGATGTGGTTGGTGTCGACACCGCATTCCATGCCGATCAGGTGATGGCGGAAGGTTTTCCTGATCGTATGAAACATGAAGGCAAAAATGCTGTTGATCGTTTGTTCGAACTTGAGCGTTTTGGCCAAAAAAATGGCAAAGGTTTTTATAGCTACGAACCTGATCGCCGAGGTAAGCCGAAAAAAGTGTTCAATGAAGAAATCAATGCTTTGCTGGCCCCTGTTGTTACTTCTCAGTCTGAACTGACCGAAGAAGACATTATTGCTCGTATGATGATTCCGCTTTGTGTCGAGACTGTTCGATGCGTAGAAGAAAATATTGTTGCGTCAGCAGCGGAAGCAGACATGGGATTGATCTATGGTATTGGTTTCCCTCCGTACCTTGGCGGTGCGTTGCACTACTTAGACCAAATGGGACTGCAGGCATTTTGTGACCTTGCAGACAAATACAGCCACTTAGGTAAATTGTACGAGCCAACCGCGAAAATGCGTGAGATGGCTAAAAACAATGAAACCTATTACAGCGCATAATTTCCCAGAGGCTAGAGGAGAATTTCCATGAAACTGAATCCAAATGATGTCGTAATTATCGACGCTGTTCGCTCACCGATGGGTAAAACGAAAAACGGTGTTTTTCGCAATGTTCGAGCTGAAAATTTATCGGCAGGTCTAGTGAAGGCTTTGTTTAAGCGTAACCCCAATGTCGATCCAAAAGACGTGGAAGATTTGATTTGGGGTTGTGTTAATCAAACCCTAGAGCAAGGCTTTAACATGGCGCGCGCTGTGTCTTTGTTGGCAGGATTGCCTGTCACCACGGCAGCGCAAACCGTAAACCGTTTATGTGGTTCGTCTATGTCGGCGATACACACGGCAGCACAAGCGATTATGACCGGTCAAGGTGATGTATTCGTTGTCGGTGGTGTTGAGCACATGGGGCACGTAGGCATGATGCATGGCGTTGACGTAAATCCTGCGTTGTCTAAGCACATGGCTAAAGCGTCCATGATGATGGGTGTAACAGCAGAAATGTTAGGCAAAATGCATGGTGTGAGTCGTGAAGCGCAAGATGAATTCGCGGTGCGATCTCATCGTCTTGCTTATGAAGCAACGCTTCAAGGACGTTTCAATAACGAACTTGTTTCTATTGAAGGTCATGATGCTGAAGGCAATAAAATCCTAGTCGAAGTAGATGAAGTGATTCGTCCAGAGACGTCTATGGAATCGTTAGCGGCATTAAAACCTGTTTTTATGCCTAAAGTCGGTACGGTCACAGCAGGTACTTCTTCTGCCTTGTCTGACGGTGCGTCTGCGATGTTGATGATGTCTGCGAAGAAAGCGGAAGAACTGGGTCTCACGCCGATTGCCAAAGTACGCAGTATGGCTGTGGCTGGCTGTGATCCTGCGATCATGGGCTATGGACCGGTTCCAGCGACGAAAAAAGCACTTAAACGTGCTGGTTTAACAATAGATGACATAGACATTGTCGAGCTAAACGAAGCCTTCGCCGCGCAATCTATTCCCGTGTTGAAAGACTTGAAACTGATTGATTTAGTTGATCAGAAAGTGAATTTGAACGGTGGCGCTATCGCTCTTGGACACCCATTAGGTTGTTCTGGTACGCGTATTTCCACTACATTGCTTAACGTGATGCGTGAAAAAGACGCCACTATTGGTCTTGCTACCATGTGTATTGGTATGGGCCAAGGTATCGCAACCGTGTTCGAGCGTGTGTAAAAAAGGTTGAACTAAGCGCATGAAGTTATGTGCCTCCTTGCTTTACAACAGCAAATTAAAATCTCTGTCTTTGCCCCGCCTTGTGCGGGGCTTTTTTTTGCACTGGTGTTTTCTGTGTTCTTGTCAGATGATTAGAGTCATTCTATAAGTGACAATAAAATTGGCTAAAGAGGGTTGTTTCGTGAAAATAGCGGTATTAGATGATTATCAAAACGTCGTAAAAAAACTAGCATGTTTTCCTATTTTAAGCGCTCATGAGGTACACATATTTAATGATACCTTTACAAATACCGACGACTTAGTCGCGAATCTAAAGGATTTTGAAGTCCTTGTTTTGATCCGTGAACGCACCGTAATTACTGAGGAATTACTGTCTCGATTGCCTAACTTAAAGCTGATTAGTCAAACAGGAAAAGTCAGTAATCATATTGATGCCAAGCTTTGCCACCAATATGGTGTTGCCGTATCGGAAGGCGTTGGTTCACCTGTTGCCCCTTCGGAATTGTGTTGGGGGTTGATCATGGCTGCGAGTCGGCACCTTCCTGCGTACGCTGATAATTTATCAAAGGGACAATGGCAACAATCCGGTACTTTAGGTCTAGGTCGGGTGTTGAATGGGTCTGTATTGGGTATTTGGGGATACGGTAAAATTGGTCAGCGTATTGCTCAGTATGCGAAAGTGTTTGGTATGAAAGTTATTGTTTGGGGAAGTGAGAGCTCCAGGATGTTGGCGCAAGAACATGGGTTTTCTGCGGCGCAATCGAAAGCTGAATTCTTTCAAACTACCGATATTGTTTCTTTACATTTAAGGCTGCATGAAGCCACTACAGCGTGTGTGACTAGAGACGATTTAGCACAAATGAAGTCTGATGCATTGTTCGTGAATATCAGTCGTGCGGAATTGGTGGAAAGTGGGGCTTTGTACCATGAGATGTTGTCTAGTCCATCCAAACGTGCGGCGGTTGATGTATTTGAAGTAGAGCCAGCTAACCTTGAAAACGAGCCTTTGTTATCGCTCCCAAATGTGCTTTGTACGCCGCATATTGGTTATGTTGAAAAATCCAGCTATGAACTTTATTTTAAGATCGCTTTTGAAAATGTTGTCGCTTTTGCCAATGGCAAAGCCGTCAATTTGATTCCGCAATAGTTCAACTATCAAATAGTTCATGATCAAATATAGAATGACTGAATTAGGATAAAGAGTACTGAATGGCGTCAAGCCGGTTTAGTGCTCAATTTAGTACTCTTTATCGGTGTGTTATTAATTCAATGTTTGTTTTACCCAGGGTTGACTAAGTATTTCAGCTGGTTTTCGTTGCAGGATGATTTCGCCGTGGCGCACTGACAGCAATACGTCACCTTGCCGACGCACAACACTGTAGTCGTCGTGTC
>CAXBGJ010000282.1:0-4008 GCA_963975045.1 uncultured Marinomonas sp.
GTTTCTTGCATGTTTTTCCCGTGCGTGACATCGCAGCGTTTGCGGGCTTTAAGTACGAGGTCTTTAACGCGAAAACGGCGCTTTTCTTCATAGTCCTTTAAGGCCGTTTGAATGTCTTTTGTTTTGGCAAAGCATTGGCCGAGCACAACAGCGTCTTCTAGCGCAGAGCAACCGCCTTGGCCGATGTCGGGTGTGGTGCTGTGGGCTGAATCGCCAAGCAAGGCAATATTGCCTTTTACTAATGTGTCGAAAGGCTCTATGTCGTGAATTTCGATACGGTTGGTCACCTCAGGATCAATCGAATCGATGAGTACTTGAACCGGTTTTGCCCAGCCTTTGAAATACCCTTTTAGATCTTCAATGAGTGTGCTTCTGTCTTCTTCAAGGCCTTTTGGCAATGGCACATCAAAGAAGAAATAGAAGCGGCCATCGGCGATTGGCATGACGGAGACACGTTTGCCTTCACCAACGAATGTCGTCCATTGATTTCCCGGCGCGATATTTTCGTCAATGTTGACCAATCCATTCCAGTTCACATAATCGGCGTAACGACGTTCGGTTTGATAGCCAATTACGTGAGCGCGAACCGATGAATGCGTGCCGTCTGCGGCCACCATAAAATCACCCGTCGCGCTGGAACCGTCGGTAAAGTAAGCCGTCACGCTGGTTTCACTCTGTTCAAGTTTTTCAATACGCTTGCCAAATTGCACTTTCTCACGGCCCCACCAATCAATCATTTGGCTTTGTAAATCGGCTCTGGAAACAGGACAAGGGCGTTCACCAACCGCTTCGACTAAAGGGCTGAGACTAAACTGTGTCATTACGGCGCCAGTCAATCCATCATGATACGCCAGATTGTGCATTGGGCCGCCGAGGGAATCCATGATGTGACCCATGCCGAGATGGTTCATGCATTTCACGCCGTTTGACCAAATAGAAAGCGCTGCACCAACGGGTTTGATTTCTTTTACCGCTTCAAAAATATCGCACTCGATGCCTTGCTGCTTTAGCGCCGCCGCAGCGGACATACCACCAATGCCAGCGCCGATGATCAATGCTTTCATAACCTTCTCCTTAATCTCTAAACCTTTAATTAAGGGAGTAATTCGCAATAAACATGCCATGAAACAATTGAACCCATAATTTAATATGTGAAACCTTTGTTTTAGGGTGGTCGTTAGGATTTCAAACAAGCCAAAAAAGAAAAGGGCAATTTTCTTATTTGACCGTTAAGGCAGAAATGTGAAATATCTTGGTGCGCGTTGTTTTCAATTTGCTCTATTTTAGCTCGCACTATACGGGTGCTGGCCCGTATTGAATGGGATTAGCTACCGCGATAGGTGCTGTAGGAATACGGCGATACGAGCAAAGGGATATGGTAATGCGCATTTTCATCGCCGATACCGAAACGAATGACGACGGTATTTAAAAAGTGAGGGCATTCCTGCTTGCTGGCCAACGTTGAAGGTTCTTGCTTAGCAAAATACTCATCGATGACAAACTCAAGCTCATACACGCCTGCGATGAAGCGGTCGGCTTGCAACAACGGCTGATTACAACGACCGTCATTATTCGAAATAGTGCTATGAATAAGTTGGCGCTGACCATCTGTTGTGTGTTGATAAAGGTGTATTTTTACACCAGCGGCCGCGATACCTTTTGTCGTGTCTAAAATGTGAGTGGTTAAGTATCCCATTGTTTTTCCTCAATTGATTTTTTGGTCTTTGGCTAATCTTGCCTGTTTTTTGCAAGTAAAGTCGTTATAAGTGAAACGACGTTGAAAATATCATTTCATAGCGATCAATATTTGTGCCATGTGTTTCTATTTTTAAAAAAGACGCACAAGGCAGGTTTTTTACTCAGATCTACATTAAAATCAGACCATCTTTTGCTGTTGATGCAGCCGGTATAGGGAGACGTATTATGCAAGACCAGCACACCGTGTTTAGCCAATTGAGTGAAGTGGATTTTGTTTCTTTATTCAGCAATATATATGAACACTCAGCGTGGGTCGCTGAGCAATTGTGGCGACAAAAAGCTGAACACCCAAGTCATTACTTTGATCATATTGAAAAAATAAATGCGCAGATGGTCACCATCGTAGAGCAGAGTTCGGATGAGCAAAAGCTGATGTTGTTACGTGCCCATCCAGATTTAGCCGGAAAAACTGCATTGATTGGTGCGTTAACTGATGCTTCTAAGTCTGAACAATCTGGCGCAGGACTGGATCAATGTTCTGAAGAAGAATTGGCGCATTTTCTTCAGCTAAACGATGTGTATCGAGCCAAGTTTGGTTTTCCTTTTATCATGGCTGTGAAAGGCGCGACGAAAGCGCAGATACTTGAAGGATTTGAAGAAAGAACACCAAATGACTGGCAAACTGAATTTGATAGGGCAATGAACGAAGTGCATAAAATTGCGGGTTTTAGGTTGGCCAGTCTATAAAGTTTTTGACAAGTAAGCGCTGAGATACGCATTAGATAAATATCATGGGCAAGGTCGTTAACAACAAAACCCCCATCAATATATTAAAATTGCGATGAAAGGTCGGATCTTGTAGCTTGCTTGAAACTAACTTGCCAATGGTGATCCACATAAATGTGCCGGGCAGAGTCGCGACATTAAAAGCGATAATACATAAAAAAGCAGACGGCCAAAATAGATCACCGGTTAAGGTAAATAGCGTGCTCGCTGACATAAGACTCGCCCAAGATTTTGGGTTGATTGCCTGAAACGCGGCGGCTTGTAAAATAGTCATCGGTTTTAAGCTGTTCTTGGAATTATGCATCTTGGCGAAGGCGATTTTGGCCGACATGTAGACAATGTAACCTGCGGCAATAAAGGTAAAAACATTGTGCATAACAGGCCAGAGTCTAAATATTTCCCCTAAACCTAACAAAATGACGATATGCAGCAGTGTCATACCACAACGAATTCCCAACACATGCGGCAAGGTTCGTCTCATGCCAAAATTGGCTCCAGAATGGGCGAGTAAAATATTATTCGGCCCAGGTGTTACCGTGCTGATAAGACAAAAAAGTGCGAGTGCGGGAATCAGTTCTAACAAAGCGGCATTCATCGTATTATTCCAAAAAAAGTAGGTCTACAATTGATAATTGTATCAATACAGTTTGTGCTGTATTGTACTTATTAAGATTCTCACACAATACAATTATGGGCAATTTATTTATTGTTATGAATACAATTTGGAATGTTAGTAAAACTGAGTTTGATAATGCTTGTTTGGCTCAACCAAAATACAAAGCATTGGTGCTGTTAATAGAGCAAGCCATATTGGCAGGAGATCTACCAGACAAGCAAAAATTACCAGCGCAACGGTTACTTGCAGATCGCCTGATAATTACTCATGGCACGGTCACACGAGCCTATGATTTATTAGAAAAGAAAGGTTTGGTCAACGCGAAACTCGGTGCTGGCACTTATGTGAATTTGCCTAGTTCGGTGCGAACGAATACGACAAGTAATCAAGCTAATCGCACCGATGACTTAGTGAACCAGACCACAAAAGAATATGATTTCGCGTCCAGCATGCAGCCAATGCTCGGTCAGCAGATGTTAATGAAAAACGCATTGAGTGAACTTGCCCAAGATCTCGATGCGGTTACTCAAATCATGACGTATTCACCTCAAGGCGTTACCAAGCACAAACAAGTATTTACGGATTGGTTAGGCAGTAAAAAAATCAAAATACAGACCAGCGACATCGTCTTTACCCAAGGTGCGCAGCAGGGCATTTATACTTGCCTGCAAATACTGACCAAAGAAAATGACTACGTGCTGCATGAAGAATTAGCGTATCCCGGTTTTTTCCGAGCAGTCGATGCCAGTCGAGTAAAACCTTTGGGCGTTCCAATTACAGAGGAAGGTTTGGACTTAACGGTATTGGAAGACTACTGCCAGCAATATAAACCGAAGCTGCTTTACATCACGCCCAATATGCAAAATCCAACCAATATTCAATACTCTCAAGCTCAATTAGATCGTATC
>CAXBGJ010000283.1:0-3997 GCA_963975045.1 uncultured Marinomonas sp.
TCCTACATTTTGGCCAATTTTTAGTTTTTTTGGGTCATAAAAATCATTCATTACGAATTTGATATCCAAATCAAGACGTTGCTGCCTAAGAGTGCAATAGAGGGTATAATCACGTTTTTTAACATAAAAAGGTAGAGTAATGTTATCAGCGTATCCAGAGCTTGTTGAATTTCTTCCGTGTGAATCCCCTAAGACGTGGGTGAATTGGGCTCTTGAGAACCAAACTTTGCTATTAAATGATCATGCTCATTGTGAAAAAAAAGCAGCCTCCACAGCAATGAACCTAATGTACCGCTATGTTGACCGTGATAATTTGCTACATAAAATGTCTCGTTTGGCTCGTGAAGAGCTTCTGCATTTTGAACAAGTACATAAACTCATGCGAAAAAGAAATGTCACTTATGATCATTTGTCGGCGTCTCGCTATGCGGATGGTTTGCGCAAACACATTCGTACCCATGAACCTGCTCGCTTAGTGGATATTATGATTATTGGTGCCTTTGTTGAAGCTCGATCTTGTGAGCGTTTTGCTGCATTAGCACCACATTTGGATGACGAACTGTCTAAATTCTACATCTCATTGCTAAAATCAGAAGCGAGACATTTTGAAGATTACCTTGAACTGGCAAAAGAGTATTCAAGCGAACCTATTGATGACCGAATAGCCTTTTTCCGTGACTTAGAAGAAAAGCTTATTACTGAGCCAGATACGGAATTTCGTATGCACAGTGGGCCGCCAATGCAAATGTAGTTTACAAAATACCACAAACCATTTGCGTAACTTGACGCTGCTTTTTACACATGCTGCTACACTCATTATATAAACTCGGAAATCTGGAGAAAGTGTTATGGGTGTACATAAGAGCGAAACCCTTCCGGACGTTACTTATTGGTTAGGGCTCGAAATTGCCAAGGTGGATCCGATTGTTGATCTTGATGCTATGTATAAAGGCTCTCTCGAGTTGGATTTTTTATATCAGCTTCTTACCAATAAAGCTCAACAGCATTGGTGGCGTGTTTATGGGGTTCAGTTGAGCCCCGTTATTATTAATAACGCATTTTTCCGAGCGGTCGCCATGCTGCATAATCGTAATATCGAGTTTACTCGCTCGCGTAATAGTAAAGAGACAATGTGGGTAAAAACGCTTTTGAAGCGTTAAAGCATAAAAATGCCAGCATAATCGCTGGCATTTTTTGTTAGATCCATGTTGGTGATGACGTTTAGAGGAGTCTCTCGTGATGAACGTCTCTTAGTCCATTTAAGCCGTTTTCAATAAACTCCGCGATGGATGCTTTGCGTTGAGTGTAAGTGTCTCCCTCAATACGAGCTAGCCAAATAAATTCATCCCAATCGCCTAGAACACAACGCAAATAGCCATGCACTTTATGCGCTTCAGGGCGGTGTGTGTGCCCGTGAATGACTGTCTTGCAATGGAGGAGATTAAGAGAATCCCCGACAGCCGATTCAGTAACATCCATGATACTCATCGACTTTTCTGCCGCCATAGACTTGCTGTCGTTACGCAGTTGCGCCGCAAGAGCGAGGCGTTGCTCTAATGGTAAGGATAAAATCTGCTCTTGCCATCTTGTAGAGCGTACCGTCTTTCTGAATGCTTGATACTCGGTATCTTCCAAACAATATTCATCGCCATGGGTTAAAAGAACGGAAGTGTTATTCAAAGGCAATAATGTTTGCTCATGAATAAGGGTTGCACCCACTCGGTCTAGCCACGCGTGGCCGATGAGAAAGTCCCTATTACCATGTAAGAAATATAAGGCATTGCCAGATTGAGATAATGTGGCGAGCGCATTTTCTACTTGAGTATTCCAATCGGCTTGAAAGTCGTCACCGATCCAAGCTTCATAAAAATCACCGAGTATATAAAGCTCAGCTTCTTCATGTCGCTGAATAAGCTCTTCCGTCATTTGTACAAACGCCCGGATCAAATCCGGGCGTTTGTCACTAAGGTGCAGATCTGAAATGAAATAACGGATCATTACCCTTCGCTTTTTACGAGTTCAGCGCTTTCGATGATCACGTCTTCAGCAGGTACATCTTGGTGTCCTGATTTCATCGTCGTTTTGACTTCTTTGATTTTGTTCACGACGTCCATGCCCGCAGTTACTTTACCAAATACAGCATAGCCCCAACCATCTGGTGTTTTGCTACGGTGATTTAGGAAGCTGTTGTCCGCGATATTGATAAAAAATTGTGCAGAAGCGGAATGTGGGTCCATTGTGCGAGCCATCGCCAAAGTACCAATTTCATTTTTTAAACCGTTGTCCGCTTCGTTTTCAATTGCAGTACGGTTTTCTTTTTGCGTCATGCCAGGTTCAAAACCACCGCCTTGAACCATGAAGCCATTGATTACACGGTGAAAGATAACGCCATCATAGAAACCTGATGTGACATATTCTTCAAAGTTTTTCGCTGATTTAGGTGCTTTTTCGTAATCAAGCTCGACGTGAATGTCGCCGTGGTTTGTATGTAAAATGATCATTGTGTATTCCTTGTTTAATTAATGGCTAAAATCTTGAGTGTTTCTAATCAATGTTGAGCATTTTATGTGTTTGTAAGCTAAGACGCCACCGTGGATGCGATAAACAATAGTGTAATGTGGCTTCTTGAGTATTGATTAAAGGGATTTGATCTACTGATAAATGGCCCTGATCCATAGGTTGTAAATAAAAATTGTCAAAATCTAGGGTTTCAAATTGTTCAGGATCAAGTTGTTCTTGTGGGTAAACCAGTTTTAATTCATCGCCCTTGATAATAACCAACTTTTTGGGTGTCTTGGGGCTCACGCAGATCCAGTCTATGCCATCTGGCAACGCTAACGTGCCATTGGTTTCTATGGCAATCATGTAGCCATGATCTTTCATTTCTTTGATGAGGTTGGTATCCAGTTGGAGTGCTGGTTCGCCACCGGTAAAAACCACGTATTTATGCCCATGACCAGAGGGCCAAAGTGCATCAATGTGTGAGCGTAACTGTGAGGCGGTGTTAAATTTTCCACCATTCTGCCCATCGGTACCGATAAAATCAGTGTCGCAAAATTGACAGTCGGATTGAGAGCGCGTTTTTTCTAAACCAGACCATAGGTTACAGCCAGTAAAACGACAAAATAGAGCAGGGCGGCCCGCATGAGCACCTTCGCCTTGTAAAGAATAAAAGGCTTCTTTGATTGAATACATGTTGTTACACCTGTTACGGCTCGAAAAACAGTTCGAGGTAAGGGTTGTTACTTTAGTTGGCAATTTAGCGTCTAAGCGAATCATTTGTGGAACAAAAGCCATTTAGCACTAAAACAAACACACTAAAACCAGAATGAGTTATTTGTTGATTTAACCTATTGGATTTCGTAATCCAATGGGTCTGTTTTGCCTTGCTCTCTAAATGCGTCAAGGCGTTCACAGCATGCGCCACATTTTCCACAGGATTTTTCACGGCCATTGTAACAAGTCCATGTATTGGCGTAGTCCAGATTCATACTCAACCCCGCTTTTAAAATGTCGCCTTTTGATGAATACAAAAAGGGCGTGACGATTTCTACAGATTGATAATTGGCAATTTTAGAGACTGCGTTCATGGCGTCGACAAATTCGGGACGGCAATCAGGGTAGATATGATGATCACCAGAATGGGCACCGTAATAGACTTTGCCTGCTTCTAAAGAGACAGCGTAAGCAATCGCCATAGAGAGCAAAACCATATTGCGATTTGGGACGACAGTCGATTTCATGCTGTCGTCTTCGTAATGGCCTTCTGGAATCTCGGTGTCACCAGTGAGTGATGAATTCGCCATTAAACTATTGATCGCCGTTATATCAACAACCTTATGGGAAACACCAAGCGTTCGGCAGACTTGTGCTGCCACTTCCAATTCTTTGTTGTGCTTTTGTCCATAGTCAAAAGACAGGGCATAAACGTCTAATCCATTTTGGATTGCTGTGTTCAAAACGGTAAACGAATCCATTCCTCCTGAATACACCACGA
>CAXBGJ010000284.1:0-3996 GCA_963975045.1 uncultured Marinomonas sp.
TCACCATAATGCGCAACAAGATTAGTATGTTCTTATTGCTGAACAAGTGAAAGGAATACTTGGTGGCACTATAAAAGGCCTCATTCTTTACTGAAGGCGTTGCCTGTGAACTCTGTTTTAATGTCAGCTTTGTGGAGGATTTTAATTTGAACTAAGGATGTATATAGACAGTGTGAAGTGATTGTTTGTATAACAATTGAGAGGTTCTTATTATAGTTTTTTAAATTTTCATCAGGAGTTTTTTATGAAAATGATTAAATGTTTTGTCCGTCCTGTGTTTTTAGTCGTGTTGGTTTTTGGTGTGACAGCTTGTGTCATGATGCCAGGAGGTGGTGGTCCACATGGTTCTGGTGGCGGTGCGACGACACCTCATCGATAAAAGTTGCGTTTTGACCTTCTTTTTAGTGGTGTTCGTTAGCATGTGTGTTTAATAAAAAATGACGTGTTTACAGGTTTAGGGATTAAGGATAGTTATGTATACAGATGAAGATCTGAATTTAGCGGTTAAAAAGGGAGTTTTTACTGCAACGTCTGTTGATGAGTTCCGTCACCTTATGTCGTCGTCTAACGGGACGCCTTCAGTTGATGAAGAAAATTTTCGTTTAGTCGGTGGCTTTAACGATATTTTTGTCGTGATTGCTTGCGCTTTGTTGTTATTTTCTTCGCTTTGGGTGCTTCAATCGATTAATGAAAGTGTAGGTTATTTGGTCTTTACCGTGTTGGCGTGGGGGTTGTCGGAAGTCTTTGTGTTGCGCCGAAAAATGGCGCTTCCTGCGATTGTATTGCTGCTGGCTTTTGTCGGCGGTGTTTTTGCTTTTACGGATTCTTTATTTGCTGAGCAGTCTAGCTACGGCGTCATCCTAGCGACAGCATTATCAACCTTGGCTGCTTATCTTCATTGGCGTCGTTTTAGCGTGCCCATTACCGTTGCTGTCGGAACCGGAGCGGCTTTGGCTATGCTGGCCTCGGTTGTGATTAGTATTTTCCCGAATAGTGCGGGTGTTTTGATGACGACGCTCTTTTTGTGTGGCTGCATTGCTTTTACTTGTGCCATGTATTGGGATGCGGCAGATACGAGTCGAACCACACGCAAATCCGATGTGGCCTTTTGGTTACACCTTTTGTCGGCGCCTTTGATTATTCATCCTGTTTTTTCAAGTCTTGGCGTGCTGGATGGCAACGAAAGCTTGATTAATATGGCGATGATTGTTCTTTTGTATGTATTTATGACCGTCATGTCTGTGGCAATTGATCGTCGTGCTTTTATGGTTTCATCTCTTATGTATGTGATTTATGCTTTGTCGAGTCTATTTGAAAATTACGGTGGCGTTGGTTACAGCTTTGCTGCAACGGGCGTGGTAATGGGGGCATTTTTGTTGATACTCTCAATTTATTGGCAGAAAGTTCGGGCTTTGTTTGTTTTGAACCTGCCTGAGCGTATACAAGGTTATCTTCCCACTATAAAAGAAAAATAGATTCTCGCTATAAAAGAAAAATAGACGATGCTATATCCTAATGGCTTGTGGTTGGCTTGATTACTATGAGCGTCACTATGGCATGGTTATCTGCCTGTTCCGCTTTATTGACATTGATGGGTGTTCGAAGGTCAGTCGTATTGGTAAACGACGAGTTGATTGAAAATTACGCTTTCTGATGCTGTTTAGAAAAGCACTTAATGTAAATAAAGCAATGGAATAGAAAGCCTAGATACCAACATAAAACAACCGAACTGATCGTCTACGTAAGAGCCCCCCAATAGTTGGACTATCCAATTACTGGGGGGCTTTTTATTTGCGATTTATGGCGTAATAATAAGTTTGCCTTTGTTTTCGTCATTAAACAGTAGATTGAGACCTTTCGGTGCGCTTTCGAATCCTTTTAACAAATGTGTTTATATAGAGTAGAAGGTTACAATGTCTTATGGCATAGGCAATGGGGTTAGCAAATGTGCATTTTTTAAAATCAAATCTGTGTTGTCAATTGAGTCTCTGAGATGGCTTGATGGTTTGTCATATATATCGTGTTATATACGGAGAAGTTTTTTGTTTTTTATTTTTGGGAAGGTATGAGTTCTCCATTGTTTTATGACAGTGTAACGGCCTGTGATGAGTGCGATTTACTTCATCGTATACCGCCGCTAAAAAGCGGCGAACGTTTTAAATGCGTACGTTGCGGTCATGTTTTATTAAGTGTTCATGAGCATGTGAAAGGGCGGATTTTTGGTACGGGCTGTTCTTCTCTTCTTATGCTAACTTTCGCTTTGGCTTTTCCCTTTCTTGGTTTTTCTAGTAGTGGTGCTGAACGAAGCATCACCTTATTCAATATTGTTAGTGTGTTGATCAGTCAGGATTATTTGATATTAAGTGCGATTACCAGTTTGGCACTGTTTGTTTTCCCTATTGCCTACCTGTTAGCTGTCATTTTACTAGTTTGGTCTTTCGGGAATCATCATGTGAGCACGGCAATAAAGCGCTATCTCATTCGTTGGGTAATTGTTATTCAACCGTGGTTGATGGTTGATGTCTTTTTGGTCGGCACTTTGGTTGCGTTGGTGAAAATGGACAGTTTGGCAGATATTGAGTTAGGGCTGTCGTTCTGGGCCTTTTGTGCTTATGTGTTGTTGTTATTAAAAACCATTAGCTTGGTCGATCGTCGTTGGTTTTGGAATCAATTGGCAGGTCATGGTCCAGATCATCTTGTTGCCAAGTCGCCCGAGTTAGAAAAATCAGCATTAGCAAAGCCAATAACAGCAAAACAACAAGGGCTAATTGGATGTCATTTTTGTGGTGCAACCTTGCTTGGTACTGCGTTTCATTGCAGTCGCTGCGGTCACTCCATTCATAGCCGTCGACCACACAGTTTAACGGGCACGATTGCCTTTCTTATTGCTTCCGTGATTATGTTTATTCCCGCGAATGTTTTTCCCATAATGCAGACGACCTTTTTAGGCGCAAATGAGCCCTCAACTATTATGGGTGGCGTTTTACTATTGTGGTCTTTAGGTTCGTACCCTGTGGCCTTGGTAATATTTTTAGCCAGTGTGGTGATACCTTTGGTTAAGATGTTGTCGTTAAGTTGGTTGTGTTGGCAATATTATTACCCTACTGAGCGAGAAACGATGCAGAAAATACGCTTGTATCGTATTACTGAGCTGGTGGGGCGCTGGTCGATGATTGATATTTTTGTCGTGGCGGTATTAACAGGTTTGGTACAAATGGGTGAGTTGATGTCGATCTTACCGGGTCCGGCGGTGTTGTCTTTTACCGCGGTCATCATTTTAACTATGTTGGCCGCGATGACATTTGATCCACGATTATTATGGGATAAAAATGAGGGCTCAGTAGTGCCGTCGTTACAGGAGAAAAAAGAGTGATTGAAGAAAACAAGAATGTCGAAAACCTTCGACGTGTGCACTTCAACTCCATTTGGCTAGTGCCTCTTGTTGCCATTGTGGTGGCTGGTTGGATGCTCTATCAAAACTGGGCGAGCCAAGGCCCTGTTATTACATTAATCGCTCCGAATGCAGAAGGGCTAGAAGCGGGTCAAACTAAATTAAAAGCCCGTAATGTAGATGTCGGAAAAGTCATTGGCATTCGTCTTAGTAATGACTACGACAATGCAATTATCACGGTGCGTATGAATAACGGTACGCAAAAAATGTTACGCGAAGACACCAAGTTTTGGGTGGTTAAACCGCGCATAGGCAGAGAAGGAGTGAGTGGGTTAGGGACATTGTTGTCAGGTGCTTATATTGATATGTCTCCCGGCGAGCAAGGTAAGGAGAGTGCAGAGTTTTCTTTGTTAAGCCAGCCGCCACTGTCAACCAAAAAAGAGGGGGTTCGAATTCTTCTGCAAAGTGATGACAGCGCTAAACTTGATGTCGGCTCATTGGTGCATTTTCGCGGCTATGAGGTTGGTTATATTGAAGAAGTGGGCTTTGACACAAACTCAGGGTCCATTACCTATCGGGCGGTGGTCAAGCCTCCTTACGATGCT